>CAZQNX010000021.1:886-10155 GCA_964595025.1 uncultured Candidatus Saccharibacteria bacterium
GTTGCATTTTCTTTTCCTCTCGGGTATAGTGCGCGCACCTCTTCGCCAGTTGGCGAATGAGGCACCCATGTCCCCATACGGGACCACTGGCCCGGAATAGTCTTCCGCGCTAGTGCGCGGATTTTTCATTCCCTATGAAATTCACCAACAAATTCATGTTTGGCACCAAGGGTCGCATGACCCAGGTTTTCGACGAGAACGGCGTCGTCTCTCCCGCGACCATCATCACTGCTGCGCCGCTCATCGTCACTCAAGTGAAGACGAAGGAGAAAGACGGCTATGTGGCGACCCAATTCGGCTTTGGCGCGCGCAAGGAGAAGAACACGAAGATGGCGCAGCGCGGTCACCTCAAGGATCTCCCGCTCGTCTATGCGATGCGCGAGGTGCAGGGTGTCGAGGGCAAGGAGCGCGGTGCTGCTATCGACGTCACTATCTTTGCACCGGGTGATGTCGTTTCTGTCGCCGCTGTCTCAAAGGGCAAGGGTTTTCAGGGTGTCGTGAAGCGCCACGGGTTCAAGGGCGGTCCTCGCTCACACGGCCAGAAGAACAAAGAACGCGCTCCCGGCTCTATCGCTGGCGCAGGCCGCGCAGGAGGTCGCGTCTCGCTCGGTATGCGCATGGGTGGCCGTATGGGAGGTGAGCGCATCACGGTGCGCAATCTCCGCGTCCTTCAGGTAGACAAAGACACCAACACACTCGTGATCTCGGGAGCTGTCCCAGGTCGTCCGGGCACTGTTGTCGAAATCCGCGGCTAATCTTATTTTATGGAAGCACCAATCTACACAGCACAGGGAAAGAAGTCGGGGACCATCGCGCTCCCGGAGCGCGTCTTCGGCGTCGCATGGAACGACTCGCTCATCCACCAGGTCGTCACCTCGATGGCCGACAACGCGCGCACACCAGTCGCACACACCAAGGATCGCGGCGATGTTCGCGGCGGCGGCAAGAAGCCATGGCAGCAAAAGGGCACCGGCCGCGCACGCGTCGGCTCATCTCGCTCTCCCATCTGGCGCGGTGGCGGTATCACGCATGGCCCGCGCAAGGAAAAGCAGTTTGCCCGCGCCATCCCCGCAAAGATGCGCGCCAAAGCGCTCATGATCGCGCTCTCGCGCAAGTGGAAAGATGGTGAGATTATCTTCGTCGATTCACTCGGTCTCTCGGAGCCAAAGACCGCCGCTGCCGTAAAGGCACTCACCGCGCTCGACAAAGCGGCTGGTACCAAGATCTTCACCGCCTCGGCTTCGAAGAACAAGGCACTCGTCGCCTTTTCGGATCTCACGCCCGCAGCAAAGAAGAGCCTCCGCAATGTGACCTGTGTCGACACGAAGGCCGTGCGCGACTTGAATCCGCTCACCGTCCTCAAGCACAAGTATCTCGTCATCGAGAATCCTGCCGCGTCGGTCGCCATCCTCGAAGCCCGTCTCGGAGCAGAGAAGAAGACTAAATAAAACCGTATGGCACTCTTTTCACGAACTACCAAGAAGACCGAGTCGAAGAAAGTCGAGAAGTCGGAGGCTCCGGCGAGCATTTCTCTGCGCAAAGACGTGCTCCGCGCACCGCGCATCACCGAAAAGGCGAGCCTCGTCCAACAGAAAGGTGTGTACGTCTTCGATGTGGCACCAGACGCGACCAAGCGCGATATCATCGCCGCGGTGAAGCAGGCCTACAAAGTCACGCCAGTTGCTGTCCGCATGGTAAATGTTCCCGAGAAGTCCGTTCGGCACATGAAGACCGGGCGCTATGGCGTGAAAGCAGGTGGCAAGAAGGCGTACGTCTCTCTCAAGAGCGGTGATAGCATTACTCTCGCATAACACATCATCTGTATGGCACTCAAGACCTATCGTCCCACCACCAAGAGCTCGCGCCAGATGAGCCGCATCCACTATCGCTCGGTGCTCTCGGGCCATAAGCCACTCAAGGCCCTCAAGGGCGGCGGCAAGCGCGGATTCGGACGCAACAGCCAGGGCCGTATCACGATGCGCCATCGCGGCGGCGGACACAAGCAGCTCTTCCGCGCTGTCGATTTCAAGTTCGACAAGAAAGATATTCCGGCCAAGATCACCACGATCGAATACGATCCGAACCGCTCGGCATTCATCGGACTCGCCGTATATCGCGATGGCGAGAAGCGCTACGTCGTTGTCCCGAAGACAGCCAAGGTGGGCGATGAATTCATTGTCTCGGCACAGGCGCCCGCAAAGCCTGGAAATCGTCTCCCGCTCGGCGAGATGCCGGTAGGATCGTTCGTCTACAACATCGAGCTCAAGCCCGGTGCCGGCGCGGTGCTCGTCCGCTCGGCAGGCAATTTTGCCGAAGTGATCGCCCAAGACAGCGGCTACACGCACATCAAGCTCCCCTCAACAGAAGTCCGCAAGGTCATCGGCACCTGCTGGGCAACCGTTGGCGAGGTGTCGAATGACGAGCATCGTCTCGAGAATTGGGGCAAGGCAGGCAAGAGCCGCTGGAAGGGTATTCGCCCTCGCGTGCGCGGCTCGGTGATGAATCATGTAGATCACCCGTACGGTGGTGGTGAAGGCAAGCAGGGCCGCGGTCGTCGCCGCCTCGTCACTATGTGGGGCAAGCCAGCAGGCAAAGGCCAAAAGACCCGCCGCCCCAAGAAATACAGCAACGTCTTCATCGTCTCCCGTCGCAAGGTGGGGAAGCGCAAGTAATCTCACTCTCGAAAAAAGTAGGAGGCCCCGCGAAAGCGGGGTTTCTTCATGCGTCGCCAAATCGCTCTTCAACGACTTTCACTTTTTTCCCGATAGCTTCTGGCAGATTCACGCCGAGTCTCTCTGCAAGGATGAAACACACCATCACCACATCGGCGAGTTCGCCATCGAGTTTCTCTTTACCAAATTTGTCTGCTTTGTCTGCCCTCTGATGACCATCCATCGCGAGCACTTGCTCGCACAGTTCGCCATATTCTTCGCCGAGCTTGGCGAGTTGCGCGTAGGTTCGCTCACGGGGAGTAAGAATGTCCCCATCGACCGCCCTGAATCGCGCTTCCATCCTCTGTGCAAACGTGACGAGCGCGTCCATGTCCATAGCGAAATGGTAGCATAAAGCATTTACCCCCGCGCAAGCGTGTTGCGCGGGGGGGCGAGTCATCTGTTCATGTATCGCAAGACTTCAAGGTACATGTTCTCGACAATCTTACGTTGGCGGGCGCCGCTTGTTGCGTAGTGATCGAGGCCGGGTGCGGAATTGATCTCGATGATCCAGTAGGATGAGGACCCATTGGTGATGTCGCCCGCGATCATGAGATCTACACCACAGAGATGGAGTCCCATGTCTTTTGTCAGGCGAATCGCAATCTCGCAGAAGCGCGGGTGCATCGCCTCGGTTACGTCGATCGATTCTCCACCCGACGAGAGATTGGCGTTGTCGAGAAGATACACACGATCTCCCTTCGGGACTACTGAGTCAAGAAAGACGCCCTGCTTCTCGAGTTTCCTCGAGATACGGGGATCGTCGGTACGGATGACTGTGTCCCGCCCGGCGCGCACGAACCCCTTTTGTTTACGCGCTAGCAACTGCCTGACGGTACTCTTTCCGTCACCGGTCACGCTGAGGGGGATGCGTTCGTATGCAGAGATGACACGGTCTCCCAGGACGACGATACGGTAATCTTTGCCGACAACGCGGGTCTGTACGAGCGCTACCCGATCCTGCTCAAAGATCGCTCGTAGCGCGCCGCGCAGCTCGCGTTTTGTGTGCACGAGTGCGACTCCGCGACCCTGGCTTGCACTGTTCGGTTTCGCGACGACAGGAAAGCCCAGCTTCTCCGCATAGGCGAGAGCTGCTCCGATGGTTCTGTCGGAACCAATCGTCTTCGCCCACTCGTTTGAGAAGAATGTACGGCCCGGTATCGTCGGATATCCCATTTTCCGCATAAAGTGGTTTGCGAAATCTTTGTCCTTCGCGACTTCTGATGCGCCGAGCGTATTCACGTCGATGCTTGAGAAGCGGAAATAGCGTTTTCTTCCGTTTGGGTAGCTGATCTGGCCTGCGATACCCCACTCTGGATCAAGCGTGACAGTTGCGCCGATGCGCGGCGCCACTGCGCGGAATATCGTCGCGAGCAGGGTGTGTTTCTTCTTGTGTGTAGCCATAATGTCCATACTCCTATGAGGTTCAGTCTGCCGGTATACTACATGTGCTGCGATGCCGGTCAACAGCGCATCTTCCTTAGTTTCTTGGGAATCTTCAGGACGGGTGCATACAGATCATCCTTTATATCGATTGATAGCTCGTTGGCGCTTGCTCGCAAAGAAAAATCGATGGGTGCATCGCGGATTATGGCGAGCGGTGTTTGTTCGTCACCCTCGCCCATCATGAAGACCGCCGCCGATGCGAGACAGTCTGCAACATCGACCCGCGACATACGCATGACACGGCCAAAAATATCACTCGTGCCACGGTAGTCTCTGATACCGCTAAAGCCCGCGTAGCCGAGGGCGACGCCGACGACCCCGGCACGCAATGGGAGAACGTGGCTGTCGATGATCAGTACGCCTAGATTTTTGATACCAAAACGTTTCATCAGAGTGCGTCGTAGCCGCGCGGCTGTCGCGTTGCTATCGCGCGGTAGCAGTATGATGCGACCGTCCGCGTTCGATTCGTCAATACCAGCGAAAGCCATAAGGAGACCGTCTTTGAGAGCGATTGGTGCTACCGCACTCGGAACGACCCACTCGCTTTCCTCGCGCATGAGGCGGTCTTTTTCCGATAGCGGTGCCGTGCGCGATTCGGCGAGAGCGACTATCTTCGATGTAATCGAGAGGATATCTCCCTCGCGGAGTCCGCTCGCGTATGTGCTGAGGAAGGAGACAAGGTTCTCGCCCTCTTTGAATCTCCGTGTTTTGATAGATGTGATGCGCATAGATATAGAAATATAGATAACGTAAGACACGGCGCGCAGGAGTGCGCCGTGTCTCTATGTTTACTCGGCCGCAACTGTGGAGCGCGGGAAGGCCACACGCCGCACGCCAAGCAGTCCTCGCGAAAGGAACGAGTCTAGTGAATCCTCTACGACTGTGTTTCGCCACTTCGTTGCATGGATGACCGTGTTCTCGCCCGTGGCAATACCGACGTGGCCGAAATCGTCGGTTGCCGTGGTTCTGTTGCGCCGCGGCACGAAAACCAGATCGGCCGCAGCAAGCTCATTGATTGCGACCGCAGGACAAGTGAGCTGCTTATCCGGCAATGTGATACCGACAGAGAGCCACACCCACTGCGTGAATCGGAAACAATTGACTACGTCCGGCGCTTCGTTGAGCATCGCGTTTCCGCGGTACGTTGCTTTTCCGATGAGCGAACGTGCCCGCTCAATGAGCGGTTTGTGTGGCATATCGTGTGGAAGAGGATATGAGACACGCATCTTTCGTCTCCCTACTAGAACAAGCTCACGCTAGTATGGATACACTTCGTACTCCGTGCAAGTGCGCCGCGTGGTATGGCGCTGTAAAAAGCATTCACCCCCGCGCAAGCGTGTTGCGCGGGGGTGGGGAGTCGTCTTGATTATGATTCTCGCGGAGGCACGCGCCAATCCGTCCGACCCATCTTTGCCTCTGGTCCCGCTAGGATTTCCAAAAGTTCCTTGTTGAGGTAATTGTAGAGCGCGGTCACGTCCTCGTCTGTGAGGTTCTCGGCCGCTTTCTTTTCCGCTATCACCATATCGATGGCTCTACTCGCGTTGTTGAAAGGAGAGGGGTCTGTGAGCTCCTTCCTTTTGCGATTCGCATCCCAAAATGCCTCACGACATACGCGCATCATCTTGGCCTCTTTGCCGATAGAGCGCACGTCATCGAGTATCTTTTCCGCCTCTGACAGCTCCTCGCGGTTGAAATCCTCAAAAATCATACCCGTCATTTTACTCGGCAGAGGCACGTTGAGGTAGGGGATATAATATTTCACCACAAATTAGAGACTAAGTAAATTCACAATACAGCCGAAGCGTTGACTTTCTCTCAGCTCTCGCGTACTATGCCGCTACCCCCGCTCACGCGGGTTTTGAATTGCCATGACACGCTCACTCAAGAAAGGCCCCTACATCGACGAGAAGCTCGCGAAGAAAGTCGCGTCTCGCAAGCCGGGTGCCGGTTCCATCAAGACCTGGGCTCGCGCCTCGATGATTCCGCCCGAATTCGTCGGGTACACATTCCTCGTCCATACGGGTAAGAATTTCGACGAGGTGTTCGTTTCTGAAGACATGGTTGGGCATCGCCTGGGTGAATTCGCCCCGACGACCAAGTTCCTCCGCCATGGTGGCAAGATGCAGAAGGAAGCCGAGCAGGCCGCCAAGGCTGCCGAAATCGCCTCTGCACAGGCCGCCAAGAGCGCTGCCCCTGCCAAGAAATAGCCTATGAAAGCCCTCCTTTCCAACTACCGCCAGTCTCCCCGCAAGGTTCGCCTTGTGGCCGATATGGTACGCGGCAAGGGTGTCGCCGAGGCAAAGGCAGCTCTCATGTTTGCCGACCAGAAATCCTCTGAAGCGCTCGAGAAGCTTCTCGATTCTGCTGTCGCCAATGCGCTGCAGGCGGGTGCTTCGACCGAGAGCCTCTTCGTCAAGACAATCACCGTCGACAAGGGCCTTGTCATGCGCCGTTTCAAGCCGATGGCGCGCGGCCGCGCGGCCGGCGTGCGCAAGTCGACGAGCATCGTGAAGATTGAGCTTGGTACACGCGGTGAGACCGCCAAGAAGGCTGCTACCCCAAAGAAGCGCGCCGCCAAGAAAGCCTCTAAATAATATATGACACACATCGTCCACCCATACGCACATCGCCTCGGCGTCATCCGCGACTGGAAGTCGCGTTGGTTTGCCAAGAATCCTGCCGCCTACCGCGAGGCCGTCTGCGTCGACGCGACGATTCGCCGCTTCCTCAAGAAGCGCTTGCGCGGTAATTATGTGACGGCAGTCGAGATCGAGCGCAACGAGAAGCACATCCGTGTCCTCATCAAGACCTCTCGCCCGGGTCTCGTCATTGGGCGCGGCGGCGAGGGCAGCCAGAAGCTCGTGAAGGAGGTCGAGGCAGTCATCCGCAAGGTAAAGGGTACTGGCCCGCGCGCCGTGAAGGTGGATATCGAAGAAGTGCGCTCCGCAGAAAGCCAGGCACCGATTGTCGGATGGATGATTGCCGAGGGCCTGGAGAAGCAGCAGACATTCCGCCGCGTCCTCAAGCAGACCGTCGAGAAGGTCATGGCAAATCGCGACGTGCAGGGCGTGCGTATCGCGGTTTCTGGCCGCCTTGGCGGTGCCGAGATGTCGCGCCAGGAAGAGATCAAGCGTGGCCGCGTGCCGCTGCAGACCATCCGCGCCGACATCGATTTTGCTCGCGAGACAGCCTATCTCCCGTATGGCACGATTGGAATCAAGGTGTGGATTTACCGCGGCGACATCTTCCCCAATCGCGCATCTGACAAATAATCATCATTTCGTATGCTCGCTCCCAAGAAGACAAAACATCGCAAGTGGCAGACAGGGCGCAAGTCGCCTGCTCGCCAGGCGCTTCCTG
The DNA here is from genome assembly GCA_964595025.1 of uncultured Candidatus Saccharibacteria bacterium. GTDB lineage: Bacteria > Patescibacteriota > Minisyncoccia > Phycocordibacterales > UBA2100 > UBA10103. Next base: position 8,404 of record CAZQNX010000021.1, read on the forward strand.
ATACGCGCGGTATCACCGTCGCATTCGGCACGTTCGGACTCAAGGCGATGACGCCCGCTCGCGTTACCGGTAATCAGATCGAATCCGCTCGCCGTGCGCTCACTCGTGCCGCTGGCAAGACTGCAAAGGTCTGGATTCGCATCTTCCCCGACAGGCCGTTCACCCAGAAAGCCGCCGAGGTGGGCATGGGTAGCGGCAAGGGCGACGTGCAGGGCTATGTGTGCGACGTGCGCCCCGGCCGCATCATCTTCGAAGTCGACGGTGCGTCCGAGGCAGTCGCGCGCGAGGCGCTCCGCAAGGCAGGTACCAAGCTCCCGGTGACGGCAAAGGTCGTCGCGCGTGCATAATCATCCTATGGCAGACCTCACTTCGACATCGACAGAGAATCTCATGAGCACGCTCGCCGCCACGCGCGAGGCGCTCCGCACCTTCCGCTATGCATCGGCAGGGAGCCGCACGAAGAATGTCCGCGAGGGCAGGGAGCTTCGCAAGGAGATTGCCCGCATCATGACCGAGCTCCGCTCGCGCCAGCTTGCAAATACCCGAAAAACAGCGTAAAGTAAGCACTCTTTTATGACCGCCTCTGCAGAAAACACACAGAACGCTGGCCGCACCTTGCAGGGTGTCGTCGTCAAGGCTGCTATGAAGGACAGCGCGACCATCCTTGTCGAGCGCTACATCCTCCATCCGAAGTACAAGAAATACTACACCGTCTCCAAGAAGTTCATCGTGCATGATCCGGGCAACAGCCTCGGTATCGGAGACAAGGTCGTCGTGAAGGAGGTGCGCCCCATTTCGAAGCGTAAGCGCCACATCATCGTCTCTCGCACAAAGGCCCCTGTGGCAGAGGCATAATCCTATGTTGCACGACCGTTCCATCGTCAAGATCGCAGACAACTCCGGAGGCATCGTCGGACGTGTGTTCAAGGTGCTCGGTGGCAGCAAGCGCCGCTACGCGGGCGTGGGCGACGAGGTGATCATATCCATCCAGACTGCCCAACCGCGCAAGACGGTGAAGAAGAAAGATGTCCACCGCGCTGTCGTCGTCCGCCAGACGAAGCCTATCCGTCGCGCCGATGGCTCGTACGTCCGCTTCGACGAGAATGCCGTCGTGCTCATCGTCGGGAGCGGCAAGGAGCCCAAGGATCCGAAGGCGACGCGTATCTTCGGCCCGATCCCGCGCGAGATCGCCGAGCGCGGTTATCAGAAGATCGCCACTATGGCGCCCGAGATCGTCTAAATCCTTACGCGTATGAAACTCAAGAAAGGAGACACTGTCATCGTGATCGCGGGCAAAGACCTCGGCAAGAAGAGCGCTATCGTGCGCGTGTTGCCCAAGGAAAATAAGGTCGTTCTCGATGGGATAAATATGTCGAAGCGTCACCGCCGCCGCACGAGCGCTGGTGGCAAGGGCCAGATCGTCGAGAAGGCGATGCCCATCCATGTTTCGAACGTCCAGCTCGCTGATCCGAAGACGGGGAAGCCCACTCGCATCAAGATCGAGCGCTCGAAGGATGGTGTGCGCGAGCGCGTTGCCGTGAAGAGCGGCCAAAAGGTCAAATAATTTTCTCTATGAAGAATGCAACCGCACAAAAGAATACGTTTGAGGCCCTCAAGGCAGTGCAGGGCTATGCAAACATCATGCAGGCTCCCAAGGTGACGAAGGTCATCGTTTCGACGGGTGTCGGCTCGGTGAAAGACAAGAAGCGTATTGAGCTCATTGCGGGCCGCCTTGCCCGCATCACGGGCCAG
>CAZQNX010000022.1:0-9989 GCA_964595025.1 uncultured Candidatus Saccharibacteria bacterium
GTTCCAGCCTTTGTCTCTAAGCGAGTTGAAAAGGGTTCAGATATAAGAATACTAGATCTACTTATCCAAGACCTAGAAGCGGCCGGTTTCAAATATCACGACCACGTCATTTTAAACGCTGCGGATTATGGCGTGCCCCAAAGACGTCAGCGTTTTATTCTCATGGCAAGCAAGACGATACCTATTAAAAAAGAAATGTTTAATGGCAATAAAAAGTCACGTCGAGTGACCATCGAGGAAGCTCTTTCTGACCTCCCGAACATTTCCGATAGCAGTAGTTCCTCCGAATACGCAACGGGACCAAAGACTGATTTTCAAAAACTCTTGCGTTCTAAAAGAAATTGGGTGCCTAACGCGCAAGAAATTGCATCCTCTCTTAGCTATCACGTCACAACAAAACACAGGCCAACAACCATAGAGCGGTTTAAGCTCATATCCCCAGGCGAGGGTCTAAAGGATCTGTTTAATAAACTAGGTCTAGCAAAAGTAAAGAAACTTCAGGAAAAGAAAATACTACCCTCGAAGTGGTATATACAAAGAAACCAACGCCTGGTTGCAGACCAGCAGTCTATGACTGTCACTTCGCATTGTCTTGATGAAATGATTCACCCAACTCTAAACAGAAGCCTTTCGGTGAGAGAGTTGGCGCGCCTCCAGAGTTTCCCTGATCACTACGATTTTAAAGGAGGTCCGTTGGTGTGTCCGCACATCTACAAGACTCAGGATAAATTTGAGCAGATAGGGGACGCGGTGCCCCCTCTTCTGGCTAGACATCTAGGAGAATCAGTAGTAAAAATTTTGGGTAGGTGACTATGGCCCAGGAACTTTTAAACGATGAGATTTTGGGAACAATTAAGGCCACATACCTTGAGTACTTTGAGCAGCGCACTCAAGAATTACATGAGCGCGGCACGAAAGACGAAGTTGCAGAAAAGGTGGCGCAAAAATTTGCTATACGGAATACGATTTTGCGTTTCTTTTCCCTTCTGGAGCCGAGACAAAAAGCACAAGCGTGGACCGCACTTTATGCAGTTCATGTCGGGAGAAAGGCGGGTGTCGAAATTTTGCCCGAACAAGCGCAGAAAGTTATCTCTGCCGATCAGAGTTGGAAGAAATCAAGCGGTCATGCTTTCGAAGAGGTCGTGAAGGAGCTTGGCAATAGGGCTCTTGCGGGTACGGGTATGGAATTGGTGCTTCAGCGGGATATGGGGCCTCTTTTCCGGTCTGGTTCTATAAGAAACGACGAGCGCGATCAAGATTGGTTACGGGAACAGATTGCGAGCAGTGTATTCGACCTGTTTGTCATGAAAGAGGGGAAGGTCTTTGGATGTGTCCAGGCAAAGACTAGTGTTCGTGATCGAGTAACTCGTGACAGAGAGCCTTCAACGAGTGCCATGGACCACTTCTTCTGGTCGATAGTTTTTGTGCTCGATGGTGATTTTCTGAAGTTGCCTAAGTTCCAACACATGGTGAACGGTGGCGGCACCGAGTTCATCCATAATGGCTGGCACGGCCTATATGCTTTTTCTGTACCCGATGGATTAAATACACGGATACATCTCCTTGATGCGAATTTAGAACCTTTCAAAGAGCAGGCTGGATTGGCTGCTAAAGATTGGTTTAACAACCGGCAGTGGTTTGACAGAGACTGGCTGCCTAAATAAATCAACCAGGGTGCAGATATTTCCTGCCCGGGTTTACCCTTGGTGTGCGGGCAGGTGGACACGACACATCCTATCCACACGGCGTATGCCGCGTATCGGTGCTCGTGCCGCATAATGGAGGTATATGCGGTTTAGTCTCTTACGCTCTTTTGGGTGGGGTATCGCGCTCTACGCATGCATGTATCTCGCCTTTGCACTCATTGCCGTATACGGCTACGCGGGCACGACCGCTGCACGCATCGCGATGCTTGTCGTCCTCCTCTCGACGACGCTCATCGCGTCGCGGACGATCGCGCATCTGGGGAAGGCTGATAGGGTGCCGTACGTTCTCTCGTGGCTCACCATGATTGCCATGTTTGATGTCGCGTTTGCTGCGGCATCGGATTCGTGGGGCGTCTTTTCCGATCCGAATCTCTGGATCGGGTACGGACTCGTGGCGGCCGCGCCGTTCGTCGCCCCCTCGTCTCGCTTTGCCGCCCCTCCCTCGCCTCTCTCATGATCACTCATTTCACTCTCCATCAGCTCTTCGCGCGTGCGGCGCTCTCGGCAGGAGCGCTTTTCGGGTGGGTGATGTTCTTTGCCATACATCTTGAGGCGGTGTCCTCCTTGCCGTTGGCACTTATGCATACCGGCGTGGCGTACGCACTCTCGCAGATCGTATTAGTGCTCTTCGTGCCGCTTGCCGGCCGCCTGTACGCGCAGGGAGTTGTGCGGGTGATGATCCTCGCCATGCTCGCGCTCGCTGCCGCGCTCGTATCGCTCGCGCTTCTCATGGGAGGAGAGACGAACCCCTTCACGGTGCTCGGATTTGCTTTTGGGATGGGCGTGTACCGGGCGCTCTACGCGACACCCTTTGCGCTCGTGCAGCACGACATGCACGAAGAGCGCTATTGGTTTGATATCGCGCTCGCTTATATACCGCTTCTCGTCGGCCTTTTGCTCACGCAGGGCGTAGTAGGGGAGCCGATGATCCTGATCGCAGCGGCGCTGTGCGCATTCTGTGCCATCGTCCCGCTCGCGCAGTTTGAGGCATATGAGCGATACGAGTGGGGCTACCGCGAGACATTCGGTATGCTCCTTGAGCCAGCGCATCGGCGATTCGTCCTCGAGAGTCTCGTGCGCGGTGTCGAAGGAGCAGCGCTCTTCTTTGCGTGGCCGCTCTTCGTATTCATTATCCTTGGGCAGTCGTACCTCGCGCTCGGCCTCGTGTTTTCCGTCTCGGCGTTCTTGCTCCTCGCGCTACGCGTGGCAGCACCCGAGCGCCCCATCATTACGACACCGCTCATGGCGGCGACTGTCACGAGCGCCTCGTGGCTCGCACGCATTGTCGCGGTGGGTCCGCTCGCTGTCATCGGTATCCAGCTTGCGAGCAGCGCAGCACATCCGCGCCGCATCCACGAGCATGTCGTCGCGGATCATTTCGCCGATGGGGGCACATTTCTAGATGAGCTGACGACGCTCAAAGAGCTTGCGCTCGGAATGGGGCGACTTGTCTTTGCGTGCGCGTTCTTCGCCGCACTCTACTACCTACCGATTGCGTGGGCGCTTGGATTCATATTCGTACTCGCGGCTCTCGCTGGTGGCGCAGCGAGCTACCTCGCGCACGGAAAGCACTAGGGCCTACCCGAGGAGCCTCGCAAGGACAGCGCGCACGACCGTGCCATCGGCGTTTCCGCCGAGTTTCTTCATGACAGCGCCCGTGAGCTTACCAGCAGCGGAAGCGTCTACCTGTCCGGCTTCGGCAATCGCTTCGCGGGCCGCCTTTTCGACATCGGCCTCGCTTGCCATCTGGGGGAGATAGGTATCGATGATTGCGAGCTCCGCTTTCTCCTTTTCGGCCATCTCGGGACGGCCGCCTTTTTCGAATTGCTCGATCGAATCTTTGCGCTGCTTCGCCAGGCGCTTCATGACGGCGAGCATCTCGTCTTCGGAAAGCTCGTCGGTCGGCTTGCGGCCCTTGGCCACGAGTTCATTCGTAAATGCGGAGAGTACGCCGCGGAGCGTGTCGACGCGGAGCTGATCCTTGGCGCGCATGGCGTCTTTCAAGTTGTCGCGGAGCTGTGTAGTGTTCATATAGATGAAGTGTAGCGGAATGCGGAAAAAATGAAAGCGCCCCGGCCGTAACGTGCCGGGGCGCTCTTCGGGATTCGTGCACGCCACTAGGAGCGTGGCATGAATGATCGGCCGACCACGGCGGGCAGGAAGATGTTCTTCCGATACCGTCGCACATACTCGAGGAGCGCGGGCGCTTCCTTGTAGGTGACGAGCTTGAGCGGCAAGCCGAGATAGTTGCGAAGCATATACCACAGCACGAGTGCTGTCCGTCCATTGCTGTTTCGGAATGGCCGGATGCAGAGGAGCATGGAGTACGCATCATTACAGAAGGCGTCCTTCTTGTCTTCGGGCGCCTCTTGCAGTGTATCGGCCTCCGCGGTGGTCTTCTGCCACCAGAGGCGGTAGAGGTGTCGGCATGCCTCGGCTTTCGGGATGCCCTTGAATTCAGCGGGGATACCCGTGCGCCAGCGGAACGAGCCGCCAGTCAGACAGATGATGGCATTCACGATACGCGGATCGGTAAGATTCGGTACCGAAGCGCCGAAGAGGTGCTTATACACCTCGAGGAGAGCCTGGTACTCGGGGTCATGGCGGTTGCGTGTCGTGACTTTGAACCCGGCGATCGCCGCGCTCGTTTCGGCCACCTTCGTGTAGGCAACGATTGGGGTCTGATCGTTCATGAGGATATTCCTCCTTGGCTGTCCAGAGTGAAAGTGCCTGCCTGCTCGCAGGCTATGCCGTATCAAGGCCCGCGTCAACCCCGCATGGTACAATCCCGCCATGGAATACCTCGTGCCCATCCTCCTTGCGCTCAATCTCGCCCTCCTCGCTTTTCTCGCGTGGCGCATGCTCGGAGCAACAAAGGAGGATCCGCAGGGCCTCATGCTCCTGCAGAATCAGATACAAGACCTCTCGCGCGCCGTCGAGAGCAAGCTCGGCGAGGGGACGACCCGCATGTTCGAAGGCATGCGCGCACAGGCCGATCAATCGCAGAAGCTCATCCACGGCATCACCGACCAGGTCTCGAAGCAGCTCCTCGAAGTGGTAAAAGGCGTGAGCGAAACACGCGAGAGTACGAAGCAGGTGTTCACCATTGCCGAGCAGCTCTCAAATCTCGAAAAAGTTCTCAAGAATCAGAAGCAACGCGGGAATCTGGGCGAAGCGTCGCTTGAGCTCGTGATGGGCAATATCTTGCCGCCAACCGCATACAAGATGCAGTACGAATTTCCAGGCGGCGAGACGGTCGATGCGGCCATCTTTACGAAAGAGGGAGTGATACCGGTCGATGCGAAATTCCCGCTCGAGAACTACAGCCGCATCCAAGACGAGCGCGACGATGATCGCCGCGCCGAGTACGAAGAGGCATTCAAGCGCGACCTGAAGAAGCGTATTGACGAGACGAGCAAATATGTACGGCCCAAAGACGGCACGTTGCCATTTGCGTTCATGTTCATTCCGGCCGAGGGCATCTACTACGATCTCCTGAACGACGGCATCGGTGCGGTGAATACGCGCAATCTCATCGACTACGCGCAGAACGACAAGAAGGTCATCATCGTCTCGCCGACGACCTTTGCCGCATACTTGCAATCAGTCCTCTATGGTTTCAAGGCGTTCAAGATAGAAGAGCAGGCCAAGGAGATAGGGAAGAATGTCGAGGCGCTGGGGAAGCACCTGAAGACGTATGATGAGTACTACGCGAAGCTCGGGAACGCGCTCTCGACGACCGTGAACCACTTCAATGCGGGGCGCAAGGAACTGGGGAAGATAGACAAAGATGTGCTCAAGATCACAGGCGTTTCGCCCGAACTCGATACGGCACAGCTTGATAAGCCGATTTCGGAAGAGTAGAGGTTTACCCCTGCTTCATCGCACGCGGGCCGCTCTCGCCGTCTTCTACGCGATAGCCTTTCTCGGCAAGTTCGGCACGCAGCGCGTCGGCTTGGGCCCAGTCTTTTGCGGCGCGAGCTGCTTCGCGCGCATCCATGAGCGTGCGGATGTCTGCGGGGAGCTCATCGGCCGCGACAGCAGCACCGAAGAGCTTCTCGTACAGCCGCTTTGCGAGCGGATCTTCTTGTGCAAGGCCGAGGCCGAGCACGAGATCTGCATCGAGTATCGCCGCTTTCACGTCGGCTGCCGATACGTCGGCTGCTTTCGACATTTCCCACAGAGTAGCGATAGCGCCCGGGGTGTCGAGGTCGTCGTTGAGGCGGGCCACAATCTGCACTTTCCACCGTGGCGGCACGGCCGCGCTCGCTTCCCCCGCAGTATCGACGAATCGCCGCAGGCGCAAGAATGCTTTCTGTGCCGCTTCGAGCGCGTCCCAGGTAAAATTGGCCGGGGTGCGATAGTGATTGGTGAGGAACCAGTAGCGGAGAGCGAGCGGATGGTAGCCACGCTCAAGTACGTCGGAAAGGTAGGCGACGTTGCCATCGCTCTTTGCCATCTTGGCGTCGTTCATGCGTATGTGTGCACGATGCATCCAGAAACGCGAGAACGGCCGCTTGCCTGTCGCCGCTTCGCTCTGCGCTATCTCGTTGTTGTGGTGCACGGCGATATGCTCGATGCCGCCGGTGTGGATGTCGATCTGCTTACCGAGGAGCGAGTGGATCATGGCCGAGCACTCGATGTGCCACCCCGGGAAGCCCTTGCCCCACGGCGAATCCCAACCCATGCTGCTACTTTTTTTCCACAGCGCGAAATCGCTTGCGCCGTGCTTTTCGGTATTGATGGCGACGCGCGCGCCTTCTTTCTGATGAGTGGTGTCTATGCCACCGAGCGCGCCATAGGCGGGGAAGTGCGCTGTCTCGAAGTAGACGCCATCCGATGTCTCGTACGCGTATCCCTTCTCGACGAGCGTCTGGATCATGGCTATCTGTGCGGGCACATGTTCGGAGGCGCGAGGGAAGCGGATCTTTTCTGCCCCGACATTCAGTGCGGTGATGTCGCGCAGGTACTGCTCCATGAACCCGGTGGCAAGCTCGTACATATTTTCCATCGTCGGCTCTTTGCCGGCGGTACGCAGACCCTTCATCATCTTATCTTCGCCCTCGTCGCCATCGGAGACGAGGTGACCGAAGTCGGTGATGTTGATGACCTGCTTGACCGCGTAGCCGTTCCATTCGAGCACGCGGCGGAGCGTATCGGCGAAGACGGCTGCCGAGAGATTGCCGATATGCTGCGGGCCGTAGACGGTAGGGCCGCAGTTGTACATGCGCACCTGGCGCGCAGGGGCGGGGAGCGAGAACACCTCGGCCTCTCTGGAGAGCGAGTTATACAAACGCAGACTTTCAGTCTGTTGCCACCTCTTGAGGAACGAGAACCACTGCATCGCCCCATTCTACCGCGAAACAATGCGCGGAGCCATGCAGCCCTAATTTCTCTGATTCGTGTCGTGGCCGATATCGATGCGAAGTTGCAGGTGTTTGATGTGTTTTTCGCGCAATGTGGCGTAATTTTCTCTGTTGCCCTCGTGCTTGATAGCCAGTTTTGCCGCGTGCTCTGCGCCGAGGAAGTGAGGGAGGACGACGTAGTCGATACCCTCGTCGTAATGAGAGAGCGCATCTTGCAGGCGATGTGCCACGACCATCACGACAGCATCAGGATTCTGCGCGCGGACAGTGCGGTGTATGAGCACGTTTGCCTCTGCGTCGGGTATCGTCGAGACGACGAGGCTCGTCTTGCGGAAATCGAGCGTTTCCAAGAAAACGATATCCGACGCGTCGCCGAATTCGGCGTGCACGCGCGCTTTCGTGAGGCGCGCGACGATGTCGGGATCGTAGTCGACGACGAGGAAATCTTTTTCGGCGACGATGAGATTCTCGGCAAAATCGTAGCCGATACGATTGCAACCGAACAGCACGATATCGTAGGCGCGTTTGCGCGGATGTGATTCTTTTGCGTCTGCGCGCTCAAAGAATCGCAGGAATGGCTGGAGCACCCGATAGATCGCATCCGAGTACATGACGAGATAGGTGGAGCAGAAGATGGTGACGATACCGACGAGCGTCGTGAGCGAGAGCACCGACGGAGCGATGTGCCCCACCGAGACGCCAAGCGCGACAAGGATGAGTGAGAATTCGCTCATCTGTGCCACGGTGAGGCCTGTCTGCAGGCTCGTCTTCTTCTTGTAGCCGAGATAGCCGAGGATGCCCATAAGGATGAGCGGATTCCCGACGATGACAAGGAGCGAGAGCAGAAGTGCGATGGGTATCTGTGATTGGATATCGGTGAGCTGTAGCTGTGCGCCCAAGAAGATGAAGAAGATGATGATAAAAAAATCGCGCAGTGGGGTGAGCCGTGAGCTGATCTCTTCGCGCGAGGGGAGGGAAGCGAGTGCCACGCCTGCGATGAGGGCGCCGCTCTCGAGCGAGAAGCCGAATTCGTGGAAGAGCGCCGCTACCCCGATACCCCACGCGAGCGCGAACATGAAGAGGAATTCGCGCGAGCTCTCGATGAAGGAGCTGAAGCGCGAAAGGAAGATGTGCGATGACGCGTATATGAAGGCGAGGAGTACGATAGCAGACCCGAAGAAGCGGAGCATGTGTTCGATCGGAGAAGCGCCCCCGGCCGATATGAGCGGAATACCGAGAAGCAAGAGGATGGCGATGAGATCCTGCACGAGAAGGAAGCCCATTGCGATCTTCGCGTACAGCGTGTCGATGTCACCTTTGTCGGTGATGAGCTTGAGGACGATGATAGTGCTCGAGAAAGAGAGTGCCACGGCCAGATAGAACGACGTGACAGCGTCGAACCCAAGTATGAGGCATACCGCGTACCCGGCAAGGCTCGTAAAAAGCACTTGGCCCACGCCCGTGAGCACCGCGACGCGTCCGAATTTCTTGATGACATTGGGATCGAGATGCAGGCCGACGGTGAAGAGGAGTATCGCGATACCTATCTCGCTCATAGCGGCGAGCGTCTCGGTCGAGCTCACCAGATCGAGCACGAAGGGGCCGACGATGAGACCGGTGAGGATGTGTCCGATGATGAGCGGCTGCCCCAAAAGCCGCATCACGACCGCCATGCCCGTGGCGACGACGATGAGCAAGCTCAATTCGGCGAAGAGTCCCATGGTTCTTTGTGTGCATGATACCACGAGCTATACCCCACAAGACTCCTTCCGCCCCACTCGTGCGCGTGCGATACTGGGAGCCATGCATATGTACTTCCGTTCGCCCGAGGTGATAGGCGCGCTTATCGCTGCACTTGTGATCGGCTTCGGCACCGGATTTTATACCGAACGCGAGCTTGTTTCGCGCGGTATCGGTGGAGCTATCGTTTCCGACGCGCCAGAGGGTGTCGATTTCTCTCCCGTGTGGAAAGCGTGGCGCATCATCGACGAGAAGTTCGTACCCGCCGCCGTGTCGTCGACGACACCCATCGCGACAACGACGAAAGACAAGAACGACGAGCGCGTGTGGGGGATGATCGCCGGGCTCGCCGGATCGCTCGAAGACCCCTACACCTTCTTCTTGCCGCCGCAAGAGAACGAGCAGTTTGCCCAAGACATGAGTGGCGCTTTCGAGGGCGTGGGCATGGAGATAGCCGTAAAAGACGAAGTGCTTACGGTCGTCTCGCCGCTCAAGAATACGCCAGCCGAGCGCGCGGGTATCAAGAGTGGGGACAAGGTCTTGAAGATCGATGGCAAGGACACGAAAGGGCTCGATACGAACGAGGCCGTCAAGCGGATACGCGGCCCCAAGGGGACGCAGGTGATTCTGACAATTGAGCGCGAAGGGTGGACAGGCCCGCGCGAAATCGAAGTGACGCGCGACGTGATCAGTGTGCCTATCGTCGAGACAGTGGTGAAGGGAGACGTGTTCGTGATATCGGTCGCGACGTTTACCGCGAACGCCCCCGAGCTCTTCCGGGCAGCACTCCGCGAATTCGTCCTCTCGGGCAAGCAGAAGCTCGTCCTCGATCTGCGCGGGAATCCCGGTGGATATCTAGAGGCAGCCGTCGATATGGCGAGCTGGTTCCTTCCGACAGGCAAGGTAGTGGTGAGCGAGGATTACGACGGTCATGCGCCGACTGTCGTGCATCGGAGTCTCGGATACGATGTGTTCAACAAGAATCTCAAGATGGTGATCCTCGTCAACAAGGGTTCGGCTTCGGCCTCCGAGATATTGGCCGATGCGCTGCGACACTACGGCATCGCAACACTCGTGGGCACGAACACGTTTGGCAAGGGATCCGTACAGGAACTCATCGATATCTCGCCGGGGACGTCGCTCAAGATCACGGTCGCGCGATGGCTCGGGCCCGATG
>CAZQNX010000023.1:0-9322 GCA_964595025.1 uncultured Candidatus Saccharibacteria bacterium
GGCTGCAGTGCAGTGATGTGCGCCGGAGTGCGGCCGAGCATATCTTTGGCTGCCTGCCCCACCGCGACAACAGCGCCCGTCTTCTGATTGATCGCAACGATAGAAGGCTCATTGATGACGATACCGCGCCCTTTCACATACACGAGCGTGTTTGCCGTGCCAAGATCGATACCAACATCGTTTGAGACGAGTCCCGAGAGCCATTCGCGGAAATTCCGCCATCGCGTGCGCAGCTGCATATTCATTTCTGGAGGAATTCAAGGATACCGCTTTCGGGTACGAGCTTCGACGAGCCCGTCGCGCGTTCGACCGCTTCGACACCGCCTTCGGCCATCGTCTTTTCGGAGACGATGAGGCGGAGCGGGATGCCGAGGAGATCGCTATCGGCAAATTTTTCGCCCGCACGGACATCGCGGTCGTCATACAGGCATTCGATTCCCGCTTCGCGGAGCTGTTCGTACAGGCGGTCGGCTTCTTTTACGATCTGCTCGTTGCCGTTCGCGATGGAGACGATATGCACGCGATACGGGGCGAGCTCCTTGGGCCAGATGATGCCCTTCTCGTCGGAGAATATCTCCACCACGACACCCATGAGCCGCGTGATGCCGATACCGTATGAACCAAGAATGACCGGCTTCGAAGCACCTGTCTCATCCTTGAAGTACAGTCCGAGCTGTTCGGATTTGACGCCGCCAAAACTGAAGATGTTGCCCACTTCGACAGCAGCAACCTCTTCGAGCTCGTCGCGAACGAGTCCGAGCTGCGCCACGACATCGTCGGTGAGCACTTCTTTGTTCACCGCGAGCTTCTTCGCGCGATCGACATAGATCGTATCCTCGCCAACGTCGGCAATCGTCTGGAACTCGTGACTGAACTGTGTGAAGGCGCCCCCCGATGCGAACGTCGTGAATGTTCTATCGCCCAGACCCACGCGCGCAAAGACACGATGATACGCAGCGATGGTCGCGTCGTAGAACTTTTGGTGCATCTCATCGCTCGACGAATACGAGTACATGTCTTTCATCACGAATTCGCGTCCACGCATGATGCCACTTTTTGCGCGCAGCTCGTTGCGAAGCTTTGTCTGGAACTGGTACACATACGCGGGCATGTCGCGATAGCTTGAGATGAAATTCTTCATCATGTCGGTAATGGGTTCTTCGTGCGACCATCCGAATCCCACGTCGCCGCCGCTCTTGAGCGCCGACTTGAACCATACGTCCACCTTCTCGTCGTCCCACCGATCAGTCGTCTCCCAGAGCTCCTTGCGCTGGAGCGCGGTCATGATGAACTCTTGGCCGCCGATTGCGTTCATCTCTTCGCGCACGATGCGCTTGATATTCTCGACAACACGCAGGCCGAGCGGTAGATACGCGTACACACCCGCCATCTCCTTGTGGATATAGCCAGCGCGGATGAGGAGCTGGGCGTTTTTTGCCACCTCGTCCTTGGGAGCTGTTTTCCGTGTTTTCGTGAAGAGCTGTGATTGGCGCATAGTCCATGCATTCTAGCCTATTTCACTCAATCCCCAACTTGACCCTTAGGTATTGTGTGGCGTTATTTTACGCAAGCAATCTCGCGATATCTTGGTAGGTGACGACGAGCATGAGGAGCATGAGGAGTGCTACGCCAAAAGTATTGACCACCTGCACGGCGAGGCGCGGTGCTGGGCGGCGCAGGATGCCCTCGATGGCGAGAATTGCGAGCCTGCCGCCGTCGAGCGCCGGTATCGGGATGAGATTGATGATGGCGAGATTCACCGAGATGAATCCGGCAAGCTTGATTACGTTGCCAAATCCGTTGTGCGCGGCTTCGCCGATGATGGAGACGAGTCCGACAGGCCCGACCACCTGATCGATAGGTGCCGATAATCGGAATGCCCCGCTGATGAGCTGCCACACGCCGTCGAACGTCGCGCGGAAATATGAGAGCGTGAGCGGGATTGATTCGCGCACAGCCTCGCCGAGCGGTAGTGCGCGCGTCGCGACGAGTGCGAGACCGACACCAAGCGCGGGTTTGTTTGCTTGCCCGGGAACGACCGCATTCGCGGGGCGTACGGCTCCCGTCGTTGTCGCTCCTGCACGCACATAGGTGATGTCGAGCAATTCGCCGGCGCGCGCCGCAACGAAAGCCGAAACCGCGCTCGGCGTCAGCTCGGATACAGAGACGCCGTCGGCATCGGAAAGCGCGATGAGTTCGTCTCCAGCGCGTACGCCCGCCACATCCGCTGGCGAACCGGGCACGACATGTGCAATGAAAAGTTGTGCTTGCTCGCCCGGGCGCGACGCATCGATCACGTCGGGTACGCCGAGCGTCAGCGACCAGGCAAAAAGTCCCCACGCGAGAAGCGCGTTCATCGCCACGCCCGCGATGAGGATTGCGGCTTGCGTGAGGCGTGGCGCGTCCTGAAAGCTGCCGCGGCCGTGCTCCCCTGTCTCCTCGTCGCCGAAGAGGCGGACGAATCCACCGAAAGGAAGCCAATTGATCGTATATTCGGTACCGCCCCAGCGCCCGAGCGTGAGCGCGCGCGGCGGATACCCGATGCCGAATTCTTCGACGCGGATACCGAGCCATTTGGCGACAAAGAAGTGCCCGAGCTCATGCACGACGATGAGCCCGACGAATATCGCAACCACGATGAGCGCGGTCGTCATGCGTGCATCTCGCCCTCTTTCTTCTCAAACGCCTTCTCGAGTTCGGCATTCGCGGCGTCGACCCGCTTCTGGAGATCGTCCTTGAGGCGGAACTTTTCGTCTTCGCCCATGCCGCCTTCTTCCTCCTTTTCCTGGATATCCTTCCAACATTCATCGCGCGCGACGCGTACGGCGGCACGGGTCTCCTCGAGCTTCTGCTTGGCCGCTTTTACGAGCTGCTCGCGACGTTCGGCAGTGAGCTCGGGAAACATGACGCGGATACCCGAGCCATCGGCAACGACGCCGAGCCCGAGATTCGCCGCAGAGATTCCGCGCTCAATGTCTTTTATGACCCCCTGGTCCCACGCGGTGATGCGGAGTGTCCGCGCATCTTCGACACCAACATTCGCCACTTGCTTGAGTGGCATCTGCGAGCCGTATGCCTGCACCATCACCGAGTCGAGTATCGCTGGCGTAGCGCGGCCGGTGCGCAGCCCGCTATACTCGCGCGCGAGCCACTGCTTTGCGTCTGTCATTTTTGCTTCGAATGCCGAAAAATCGTATGCCATATGTTGCAAGTATATCACGCGTCTAGGCGAGGAGCGCTACCTGTTCGAGCAGCGCCTTGCGGAGCGCCCCCTTGTCGAGGATGTATGCGCGCGCGGCATAGAGCGCTTCGATGCCCGCACGAGAGCGTGCGATTTCGGCGCGCGCAAGCTCGCGCTCGAGCGCCGCAAGGAATGCGATCGTACCGGCTGTGTCTTTCTCGTCGGCTGCAGTGAGCACCTTGAGCATGTCGATGCGCGCAGACTTAGGAGCAGCAAGGAATGCCTGCGCATCGATGGGGGTCGCTGCCAGTGCAGCTGCGATATGTGCGCGCTCGAGCCGCGAGCGGACAGTCGGCAAAAGCATGTCGGGCGACGGCACGACGAGTACGAAGACGGCGTCGCCGAGCGGCTCTTCGAGCGTCTTCAGGAGTGCGTTTTGTGCTTCTGTCGTAATGCTCGACGCGACGATGATGAAAACGCGCGCACCTGCGATACCGCGTAGCGCGGCGTCTTCGCGGATGCGTCGCGCATGCTCGACACCCATATCGGGATATAGGAGCACCTGCTTGTCGGCCGTCGATATACCCTTCTGCGCCAGAAATGCGAGTACGGCAGGCACCGCGCTCTCACTCCCCGACATCAAGAATCCGCGTGCGCCAGTCTCTCCCATATCGGGCAGTATACGCGATAGACGGAGATGGTATTGCATGTATCAAGCTAATGGTGTACAATGCATCCAGACTGGCTCCTCAATTCCTCCCACCCGCGGGGAGCCAGCAGACGACGCCACCCCGGGTCGTCTCCTGAACCCGGTCGCTACCGCCCCCCTCGCGACCGGGTTCTTTTTTTGTACGTATTTTTTAGGTCTTGCGTCAAAACCCTTCTGCGGGTGACCCGAATTGATCGGTCTGTGGATTCCCATCGTGCGTCTGGTATGTCTGTATCGCCGGGAGCGTATTCGTTTCTGTAGGAATGTCGTACAGCTGCCCAGAGACTGCCTGCTCTTTTCGCAAGTTCTTGAGGAAGAAGAACGCCCAGCCTACGAGCAAAACGAGCACAACAGCGCCCGCCGTTCCCATGGCCACCACTTGCCGCTCGTCTTTCGGGCGGTCTTTCAGACTATTGATCGTTTTCTGTACTACCATCTCTCTATCTTACACCGAAAGTACGACAACCTCGTTCTCTTTCTCCACAACGTCTTTTTTCTTGATGGTGAGTTTTTCTTCTGGCTTTGTCCCCTCTGCTCCTGCTTCCTTGAGGAACTGCTTGAGTGTCTTGTCGTCGTAAAGGATAGGAATCACGACTTTCGCTTCCAGCTTCACCGCGAGCTTTTGCGCTTCTGCAGGTGTGAGCACGCCATCGCCGCCCACGGGAATGATGAGTACATCGGGGCTATCCATCTCGAGGAGATCGGCGGGGAGATTCGTGTCTGCAAGGGCACCTAGGTAGAGCACATGCAGGCCATCAAAGTCGACGGCGTAGACGGTGTTCAGTCGCTCTCCGCCAGTTGGCGGATTGTCGTAGCCGGATTTCGTATGGAAGGCAGCGACCGTCACCTCGTGTATCTCGTATTCGCCCGGGCCAAAGACATGGAACGGCTGCTTGTCGCCGCGGCCCGCCTCTTCGATGCCGTTCATGTCGGGATGCTGCAGCGGGACGAACGCGACGTCGGCACCAAAATTCGTCGGTTTGAAATTTTTGGACGATTTCGAGACAGGGCCGAAGACGAGCGTTGTGTCGCCTGCCGCGACTTTCACGCACGCGCCGGTATGATAGGTGATGATCATGGCCCAGAGTATAGCAGAAGTTGTCTACGGGTACAGTAAAAGACCGTGTGCGTGCCTAACTCGCACAGCTTAAACGCGCAATCAAGAACCTCCTTATTTTCCATTCTCAAGCGAGGTAACTAATAGCTCCGCAGCTGCTTGGCTTTCTCGTGGAAGCGGATGCGCTCGAGGGCCTTGGCTTCTATTTGGCGGATGCGCTCGCGGGTGACGCCGAATTCGCGGCCCACTTCTTCGAGCGTGTAGCAGATGCCCTCTTCGGTAAGACCATTACGCATCTCGAGTATCTTGCGCTCCTTGAGAGAAAGTTCGTCGAGTATCTGGCCCATCTGTTCGTTCAAGATGCGGCGCGAGGCATCCATATCGGGGCTTGCGATCGTCTCGTCGGCGATGAAGCTGCCGAGCGTCGAGCGTTCGTCGTCGTCTTCGCCCACCGGAGATTCGAGCGAGACAGTATCCTGATTTATCTTTTGTATCGTGTAAATTTTATCGACTTCGAGTCCCATCTCCGCAGCGATCTCTTCGGGAAGCGGATCGCGCCCGAGGTGCTGGGAAAGCTCGCGCACCTTCTGCTTATATTTCGCTATCGTCTCGACCATGTGCACAGGTATGCGGATGGTGCGCGACTGATCGGCCAAGGCACGGGTAATCGCCTGGCGGATCCACCAGGTGGCATAGGTGGAGAACTTGTAGCCCTTGGTGTAGTCAAATTTATCGACGGCCTTGAAGAGACCGAGGTTCCCCTCCTGAATGAGATCGAGGAGTGTGAGATCCGGCGAGCGGTTCACATATTTCTTGGCGATAGAAACGACGAGACGCAGGTTGCTGCGCGCAAGTATCGAGCGCGCCTCTTCATCCCCGGCAATGATGCGCTTGGCGAGCTCTTTCTCTTGCAGGCCATTGAGTAGCGGGTACTGACCGATCTCGCGCAGGTACATCTGCACCGAATCGTAGTTCGAATCGCTGCGACGATGCTGGAGCTTCTTCTTCTCAAGTATCTCGTCGGCACCCGTGTCGTCGAGCATGCCGCCGCCCTCGAGCACATCGACGCCCGCGGTACTGAATCGCTCGTAGATATCTTCGAGCATCACGACATTGTCTTCAATCGTGGGGAACTCGCGCAGAATCTCGTCGTAGGTGACGTAGCCGCGCTCCTTGCCCAGGCGCAAGAGCGATTCAATCTTTTGGCTTTCCTTGCCGCGCGGGATGACAGTCGCCATCTGCGAGAGCGCCTTTGGTGCGGCCTTGGTCGGCTTTACAGCGGGCTTCTTCGAAGTGGTTTTTGGCGCAGACGTTGTCTTCTTTGGTGCAGGCTTCTTGGCAACCACCTTCTTCTTGGTGGGTTTCTTGACAGATTTCTTTTTTGTTGCAGAGTTTTTTGCCATGGCTTTGGGGGTGACGACAGAAACAACCCTATGGGCTATAGGGTTTCTGTATCAGTACCTACCATGCGACACTGCCTCTATCTCAAGGACTCAAAGTGAAGCAGAGGGTAGAACCCGGGTACTCTACCTCGTTTCGTGAAGTTTGGCAATACGAGTTGTCAACACCCTCGAATGCTCAAGGAGGCGCTCGGCTTCTGCCTGCTCCCCCGCTGCTTCGGCCCGCCGAAGCGCCTCGGTCGTCGCGGCGAGCTCTGCCGAAAGCGCGTCGCGACGGACGGTGCCGAGCATCGCGTGGATATCGTCGACTGGCGAGCGTTCGAGTCCGAAAACACGCTCGGCCTCAAAGATGATGCGCTCGCGTTCGGCAGGAACGAGACCGTCGAGGAATGCGGCCGCTTCGGGAATCTCGCGCAGATCGCTGCGGAGAGCAGCGACATCGATGCGCGGTGCGGGCTGCAGTTCTTGCCACAAGAGTATGCCGATGAGCTGCGCGATACGCGAAGATTCCTTGCGCGCGACTGGAGGATTATCTGATGCGGTGGGCAGTGGAGCAGTGGGTACTTTTCCAAGCGAGCCGAGCACGGCCTCGTGAGACACGCCGAGTCGCTCGGCTATCTCACGCACATATTGCTCGCGCGCAATCGGACTCTGCACATCGTGGACGAACGGCAAGACGACCGCCTCGACGGCACGGCGGAATCTGTCGTGCTGCGGCAGCTTCTCGTGCAACACGTCGAGGAGGAACGTGACAATGTCTTTGGCATCGCGGATTGCCGCCTTCCAGGCTTCGGGGCCCTGCTGCACGATGAGGTCTGCCGGGTCGAGGCCTTTTGGTAGTTGCGCCACCTTTACCTGCAATCCCATCTGCAGCGCGGCGCGGGCGGCGCGGGCGGCAGCCTTCACGCCCGCCTCGTCGGCATCGAGCGCGATCACAAGATTCTCGGTCATCCTTTTCACAAGCGCGGCGTGCTCTTCGGTGAATGCCGTTCCCGATACGGCCACCGTATTCCCCCATCCTGCTTGGTGCGACATGACGAGGTCGACTTGACCTTCGACCAAGACAGCGCAATTGAGCTTGCGCATCGAGATCTTCGCCTTGTCGAAACCGTAGAGAATGCGCGATTTATGGAAAAGGAGCGTCTCGGGGCTGTTGAGATATTTGGGCGCTTCGGGCGACGCATCGGCTCCGAAGATGCGCCCCGAAAAGCCGACGACGCGCCCCGCGCTATCGGCAAGCGGAAACATGATGCGATTGCGGAACTTATCGAGCGCGCCGCCGCGCTCGTTTCTTTTGGCAAGGCCAGCATCGATGATTTCTTTCTCACTGAAACCTTTCTCGCGCAGGTGCCGCACGAGATCGTCCCAGCCATTCCCTGCCCACCCAATACGGAACGCTTGTATCGTTGCGTCGGTCATGGCGCGGCCATGCAGATAGGCAGCTGCTTCGGGTATCATGCGCGAGGCGAAGAAGAGCGTCGCCGCTTCGAGAAGCGCGAAAAGCTTGTCGCGAGCTTCGTCGTCGCTTTTTTCGGCGCGCGAGTATTCGATCGGGACGCCCGCGCGCTCGGCCAGTACCTTGAGAGCGCCCTTGAAATCCAGTCCTTCTATTGCCTGGATGAAACTGAATATGTCGCCGCCAACACCGCACCCGAAGCAGTGGTAGGTGCCGCGATCCGGCGAGACCATAAATGAAGGCGTGCGCTCGTTGTGAAAGGGGCAGCGCGCGCGCATGTTTTGCCCGGCGCGTTCGAGCTTCACGTAGCTGCCGACCACCTCGACGATGGAGAGTCTGTCTTTCACCTGCTGTACCGTATCGGCCATGGCTGCATTATGCCCCCCTTCGAGACAAAAGAGAAAGGACCCGCATAATGGCTGCGGGTCCTTTGCCCAGACCGCTCATCCGCGGTGGCCGTTGGTCATGAGCTTACGATCAGATCGGCGCGGCATGTATGTACGGATATCCGCTTTCGGGACGATAGAACACACGTGCCGTGCACCAGGCACAGGGACAGGTATGTCGCCTTCAGGTCCCGCCGGGAGATTAATCCGCACTGAGCGAACCGTCCGACCGCCCCGCGACACTTCTGCGACAAATTTCCTCCCGATCTGCCCTGGCTCGATCCGTATCCCGAGTTCTTTTCTCGCGATACGGATCGCAGCGGCGCAGTAGTCCTCTCCGAGGCGGATACGTCCTCCTGGGAATTCCCACTTGCCCGGGAAGCGGCTCTGCGTATCCCGCACGAGGACCAGGTGATCATCGCCATCATGCACGAGCAGGACGAGAACTTCGTCGGTCTTTTCTTCTTCAAAGGCAGCTGGTTCAGCCATCGGTATCTCCTCTTTTCACTGTCTGCCCCTATTCGTAAACCATATGAGCCCAGGATGCAACACGAAGGCCCGGGTAATCCCGGGCCTTCGTGGCAAACAACGCTGAGAAGCCTTATGCGCGTTCCGGTGCCTCTACCGGAGCCATCGCTGCATCGAGAGCAGCGAGTTCGGCATCAAGCTCCTGGATGCGTGCATGCTTCTTAGAGCCGGCAAAGCCAGTACCTGCCGGTATGAGACGGCCGATGATGACATTCTCCTTGAGACCCACCAAGCGGTCCACCGAGCCAGACACCGCGGCCTCGGCAAGCTTGCGCGGGGTGTTCTGGAACGATATCGCCGAGAGGAACGAAGCGCGTGTGAGCGAGACTTCGGTGATACCGAGGAGGAGTCCCTTGCCCTTGGCAAGCTCCTTCCCTGCGTCCTTGGCTTCGGTATTGACGCGCTCGAACTCGAAGTCGGCGACGATGTCTCCGGCGGAGTAGCCTGTGTCGCCCGGATTCGTAATGGAGACGCGACTGAACATCTGCTTCACGATGACCTCGAGGTGCTTGCGCGCCGTCGAGACACCCTGGAGCTCGTAGATGCGAGTAATCTCGGAGATGATGTAGTCTTGCGCCTTCTCGCGTCCGCCAAAGAGGAAGAGT
>CAZQNX010000023.1:9332-9615 GCA_964595025.1 uncultured Candidatus Saccharibacteria bacterium
CTCAAGATCAGCCGAGCCGTCGGTGAGAAACTCGCCCTTCGCGACGTTTGCACCCTGCTTCACGATGATAGTTCGCGCAGCGGGAACGCGGTATTCGGCATCTTTCTTCGCGGCCTTTGCTGTCTTGGCTGAAGACGATTCGGGAAGAATGTGGATGACCATCTCACTACCGTCTTTCTCGACAGACTGGACGACACCCGCGACGCGCGAGAGCACGGCCGGAATCTTGGGCGTGCGGCACTCGAAGACTTCTTCGACACGCGGGAGACCCATGGTGATGTCG
>CAZQNX010000024.1:0-9342 GCA_964595025.1 uncultured Candidatus Saccharibacteria bacterium
CTCAAGGGACTGAATAATGTCGAGCTTTTCTATGGCACGCCCGCATCGTTCAGCCAGGCAAAATCTTTCGGCAGTCAGATGCTTGCTGCTGCGCGCGAAGTGGGCCAGCTCACAAGCGGTCTTGGCGCTGTCTCTGGCGGAAGTCCCGTTCCCTCGGGCGCTACTGCCCCAACACCAATCCAATCGTCTCCGGCGCAGTCGTATCTTGCGCCACAACAGATGAGCGCGCCCCCGGCGGCGCCCATCCCTGCGACAGCGCAGCCACTCCAATACTTCGCACCGCAGACGAGTATTCCGCCGTCGGTATCGGGAGGCACCGTACCGTCTTCACCCATCGCGACGACTCTCACAAATGCGCCAGCAACAAGTCTCGGCTCCCTTTCCGCGACTCCGCGGGCCGTGCCGGTTTCTTTGCCGCAGATCTCTGTTCCAAAGGGTGAGATCGCGCGGGTTGCGATTGCAGAAATCCACCCCATCGCTGCAACGACCGTCGCGGCGCTTCCTTCGAGTGCCCCGAACACATTCACTTCACCCAATCTGGCACCGCAGCCCCCGGCCCGTGCGACGGGCATACTCGCACTCCTCGATCGCATCATCTCGACACTGCGTTCCCTGCTCTCACTCCTCGGCGGATGATGATATAGCCTGGCTTTGCATTTTGCTGCAGAATGTCGTAGTATTGCCCGACGTATGGCACGCACCTGCGCAATAACCGGCAAGAAATCCCAGGTAGGTGGGGGGTATTCTAATCGTGTCCGCGCTACCAAGTACAATCCGGTGGGCAAGCGCCGCCGTCAGGTGAATATCCAAAAGAAGACGGTCTTCCTCCCCGAGCTCAACAAGAAAGTCACGGTGTATGTCTCTGCCAAGGGGCTCAAGACCATGAAGAAGCGCGGTGCGTATCAGACCCTCAAGAAGGCTGGGTTGGTGGCGTAGTTCTCCATTGCTAGGTGTTGGAAGCGGCCCGCCTTTGGCGGGCCGCTTCATTTTCGCCACACGTCCTGCCCATCGCTCGCGAAAGTGATACTTCCCTCTGTGCATGTATCAAGTGCCGGAATCCCGAAGCGCACCGTCGTGTCGATAGTTTCTCGGTGAGGAAAACCGAATGCATTGTCGCACCCACGCGAATACACGACCCACCGCGGATCAATCGTGCCGACGAAAAGCGGTGCCGATGAGGTGTTTGATCCGTGATGCCCGGCCTTGAGCACCTGCGCGCGCAGTGCTTCTCCATCGAGCGACACCAGATACTTTTCGATCGCTTGAGGTGCATCGCACGGGAGCATGAACGCCGTTTCGCCATACACAAGACGCGTCACTGTGCAGCCATCATTTGTCGCCATGCCCGCCACTTTTCGCTCGGGCCAGAGCACTTCGAGATACGCACCATCTCCGAGGTCGATGATCTGCCCCCTCTTTGCCTCGGTGTCCTGTGCGCCTTCGCGCCGTATTGCCGCCATCAGTTCGCGTGCGGTGTCGGTGTCGCCCGCGACAGACGGGTAGACGATATGTGCTACCCGGTACCGCGCAAGGATGCCGACAAGTCCGGCGATATGATCCGCATCGGGGTGTGTGGGTATTACGATATCTATCGTGCGGTCGTACCAGGGCAGCACGCGCGAAAGTGCTCGCAGGACGCCACCATCTATCGGCCCGCCGTCGACGAGCACCTGTCGCCCACTTGGTGCGTCGATGAATATCGCATCGCCCTGGCCTACATCGAGGAAGGTGAGGGTGAGGAGTCCCCCTCGTGATTCGTGCACGAGCGCGTGCGCAACGCCGAGCGCGATGAGCGCGAGGACGCCAAGCATGATGCGCACCGCAAATTGTTGCATCGGTGTATTGTATCTCACGGTGGTATAGTGAGGGCATGCATACATACACACCGCGCGTGTTCCGCATCTCCGCGCTAGAGGGAATGTCGCAAAAATCTATCGACGAGCACATCGGTCTTTATCAAGGGTATGTTAAGAATTTCAACACGATCTCGGCTCTTTTATCCGAGTATGCACAGGACACAGCGAAACACGCGCATGCGCTTTCAGAATTGATGCGCCGCCGCTCATTCGAGTTTGGCGGGATGCGCTTGCACGAGCTGTACTTTGCGCAGTTCGAGGGTGGTTCGGCAACACCGACAGGGGGCGGTGCGCTTCTGCAAGAAATCACCACTGAATACGGCTCACTCGAGCAATTCCTGGTCATGTTCAAGGCCGTCGGCCTCATGCGCGGCCCGGGGTGGGCGCTGCTGTACTGGGATGCCGAGGGTAAGCAGCTTCTCACGGGTTTTTCGGGCGAGCAGCACCAAGGGCACTTTGCCACGCTCCCTGTCGTCCTTGCGCTTGATGTGTGGGAGCATGCGTATCTTCTCGACCATGGTGCGCAAGGCAAAGGAGCGTACATCGACGCGTTCTTCAAAAATCTGAATTGGGAGGTCGTCGAAGAGCGTTTCGCTGTCTTGTGCGTGTAGTACCCGAGTGTCTCGGCGCTGTCCCCAGTGGGCATTGCACCCCGCGTGTGAGGGCGGTATCCTGTACCTATTATCGTTATTTAGTATGCAGCGCAACGCTATGCACATCGAACGCTCCATTCTTGTCGCCTTCTTGGGCAACTACCTTATCAACAACATCGTCGGCGCGGTCGTCGCGACGCTCCCGCTTGGCGGCAGCGGCAGCACGGCACAGTATGTCGTGTACATCACGCTTGCGGGCCTTGCCGCCGGGTTCTTTACCTGGTGGGCACTCGGTAAGGGCGCGACCTTGAAGAGCGGGGCAATCTTTGGCGTCGTCGCCTTCCTTGTTGCAGTGGTCACCGCGCTTCTCTCGGGAATCGCTGGCGTACTTACGCAGACGGGTTCGTTCTCGCAGCTCGTCTCGGTCTTGCCGAATTTCGGCCCGTTCCTCTTCAACTGGTCGACTGTCGCGCTGCTCGGCTACTGGGTCGTCCCGGCTGCGGTCGTCGGATTTCTCGCGCAGCGCTCGCGCCCGGCTTCGTCTATCCCGGCCGGTACTCCCCGCCCGATGATCTAGATTCCTCGCCGATGAGGAGAGACAAAACCGCCGCCTCCTGCGGCGGTTTTGCGTGTATGCCACACACATGCAAGCAGCGCGATGCCTGCGTACATGCTGCAGAGCAGTAGCACCGAGAATGCGGGCAGTTCACTATGCGAGAAGGGCGCTGTTGCGCCAACGTGCGCGACACTCAAGATATATTCGAGTAATAGGTATGCGGGAAAGCCAACAAATGGGGCGAGGGTTGGCGCGATCGCACCGATGACTCCCGAAAACGCCGTGGCAAACATGGCGACAGGTACTACGATGAGTGCTGCGACATTTGCCGGAAGCGCAACGAAAGATAGCGTTCCGTTCTGGAACAAGAGAAGCGGGAGCACTACTGCCTGTGCGCCGACGGTACTCGCCACTATTTCGCGCAACGCGAATCGCTCGGTAATCCAGGTTGTGCGAGATGCCACGATGGGCGCAATCCATATGAGTCCCGCTGTTGCGAGTATCGAAAGCTGGAAGCCTGGATCGAATGGCACGAGGAGCGGATTCCACAACGCCATGCCGATGATGGCGACGGCGAGCGCGCGGCTCGCCATATAGATGCGACCGGTCCCCTGCGCTGCCATGCCAATGAGCGCCATGATACCCGCACGCACCGATGCTGCCGCGCCCCCCGTGAGAAGGACGAAGAAGAGCGCCACCGCGGCGCCCATGAGAAGACGCGGCTTCGCTCCGCTATGTCGCAAGAGCGTAGCGAAAAGCGCGGTCACGACGGTAATATTGTATCCCGACAGTACGATGATATGTGTGAGTGAGGCGACGCGGAACTCCTCGGATATATCGGCGCCAAGTCCACGTTTTTCTCCGGCGGTGATGCCAGCGCCCAGGCTCGCGTGCGGCTCGGGGAGCGCTGCGGCGATGCCCCCCAAGTACCAACGCTTGATGGCAAGAACGGCACCCATGAGTGAAGCCTTTTCTGGTGCCTCTGTGTGTACGAGCGTGGCGCGTTCGAGGACGTAGCCAATGCGATTCGTGGCCAGGTAGCCTGGGTAATCGAACACTCGCCCTTCTCCTGTGTCGAATGCGTCGGGAATCTTGACAATGCCGCGCAGGGTGACGGTGTCGCCATACGCCATCTGTGTGAAGGGCGGCAGCACGGCGAGAATGGTCGCATGCACCTGATCAGTCGTGCTCGCTGCGGCCGCGACACGCACAGTGATCCGTACCGACCGCTCTCTCCTATCCGGTTCGCGCACGACGGTGCCGCGCAGCGTTACCTGTTCTCCACTGTGGCGCGTGAGAAATGGATCGCTCGCAAGGCGCGCATTGTCCATGCGCATACTGCCCGCGATGAGCGACGCGGCGAGTGTGAGCGCGATGATGGCTGGCGCGCGCGCAGGGCGGCGCGTGAGCAATGAGACAGCGGCAAAGGCTGCCGTGACGACGAGGAGCCACACGAGGACGCTCGCACTCATCGGCAGATATGTGCGCGCGACTATGCCGAGGAGTATGCTTATCGCGATGACCCAGAGCACCTGTGATCCTGTGGGCATTTTGGTATGGTACCAAAATACAAATGACCACCCCTCGTTAGTTCATGTGAGCATCCAGTGCCTCGTTCACGAGCCTATCCGCCTCTTTGTTCCCTTCGCGGCTGATGTGTACGAATCGTACGGCCGAAAAATGCTCAAGAAGTTCGCGCACCTGTGCATGCAGCATCTTCATCTCTGGGTGCTTCACTTTGTACTCGCCGTTCATCTGCTTAATGATCAGCTCCGAATCCATGCGCACCTCGATATCTTCATCGGTAAGACTCATCTCGCGCGCTTTTGCGAGGCCCTGCAAGAGCCCTTGGTACTCGGCCCAATTATTCGTGAGCGTATCGCCCAAGTAGGTCCCCGCTTCGGTAAGGATGACACCATCGCGCGCGATGGTGTACGCAGAGGCGGCAGGCCCCGGATTTCCGCGTGCTCCCCCGTCGGTGTTAATGGTGATCATGGCGGTATCGTAGCACAGAGATACGGTGAAGCCGTACGGCACGCTACTCCTAACGGAAGCGAGGCCCTACGCCGCAAGTATATCTACGATGCGAAGCGCGATGGCCGTGCGTCCGCGAAAAGTGTCGCGCTCAAGTGTCGAGAGGAGCGTAACGCTCGCGCGCTCGCGCGGTGCGTGTGAGAAATCTTCTGCCGATTTGAAGAACTCGAATGCGCGGCAGGTACGACCCGTATCGGTACACGCGAGCGTGAGCTCGACATGATTCTTCTCCTTGCCGAAAGGCTTGATCTGCGCCACTTCTCCCGCGATACGAAACAACGGCTTCGGATTTCCTGCACCGAACGGTGCAAGCTGCGCGAGATCCGCATACAGTGCCCAATTGGCCTCGCGCACAGCAATCGTCGCGTCGACCTCTCGTGCGGGCGTTGCTTCTGTATGCGGCAGCTCCGCGTGTATTTGCACGAGCGTCTCGCCGAGCGCATGCACGCCCTCGGGCTTGAGCGTAAAACCGCCCGATGCGTGGTGGCCTCCCCACTCTTCGAGCAGGTGTTCTGCGCGCGAGAAGAGCTCGACGACAGAGATGCTGCCATCGGTGCGACACGAGCCTTTCAGTTGCCCTTTGGCATCTCTTCCCCACACGCACACGATGCCGGTGCGGCCCGAGAGGAGCGAGGTGGCGACTAATCCCAAAAGCCCCGGTTTCCATTCGGGATCACCCAAGACCGCGACAGATTCTTCTGCGGTAAAACGAGCCTGCATGCGCTTCCTCGCCTCCTTCACGATGCTCGCCACTTTTGCTTTGCGACTGCCATTCAGGTGTTCAAGTTCGTCGGCAAGAGTTTCGGCCTCGCCCGCATCATCGGTCGAAAGCAAGCGGAACGCGAGTTCGGGCGTGCCCATGCGCGAGGCGGCGTTGATGCGCGGCGCTATCGAAAACCCGACGTCGTCTTCTGTCGCATCGTGCAGCTGCATGCGCGCCGCTGCGGCAAGTGCGCGCAATCCCGGGCGCTGTGTCTTGCGCAAGACGCGCAGACCCCAATACACGAGCGCGCGATTTTCATCCACGAGCGGCATCATGTCGGCGACGGTCGCGATAGCGACGAGATCGAGCAGCCATTTTTCCCACCCATCGGGAACAAGCATGAAACTCGGCAGTGCGCGCTTTTTCCCCTCGCGCAAAAGCGCCTGTGCAACCTTGAATGCGACCCCGGTGCCGGAGAGCGAGGGAAAGGGGTAGCCTGGCCGTTGCGGATTCACGACGATACATTCGGGGAGCACTCGCGATGCGTCGTGATGATCGGTGATGATGACATCGATACCGAGCTTCTGTGCGTGTGCCACTGTCTCGACGGCGGTCGTCCCCACATCGACGGTGATGATGAGCGAGACGCCTCGTGCGTGCAGTTCGTCGACCGCATGAGCATGAAACCCGTAGCCCTCTTCGTCGCGGTGCGGGATGTACACTTCGAGCTCCTTTACCCCCAGCTTGCGAAACACCTGGTGCAAGAGTGCGGCACCCGGGATGCCATCGCAATCGAAATCGCCATACACGGCGATGCGCTCGCCCTCTTGCATGGCAAGCAGTATCCGCGCGACGGCTCTGTCCATATCTGGTATGAGGAACGGATCGTGTGTATCCCGCTCATAGCTCGGTGCCAAAAACCGCTCCCGCTCCTCTTCGCCCACCACTCCCCGCTTTTCTAAGAGCGCTTGTACGAGGGGTGAAACGGTCATCGGGACAGTGTAGCGCACCAGGTTATGAAAACCGAGCATCGTTTTCATGTTTGCAGCCAGCGTGGTAGGTTTTGCACAGACTAGCAAAAAAGGGGAGATAGTGATGAGTGACGAAACAAAACAGGTTCTAGATCCGAAACCGGTCACTTCGGCAGCAATGTTCATCGGCCTATGTAATCTGCGCGGCGTTGAGGGCAGCCTCCGTTGGCAAGGTGCGCAACTTGGTTTTTGGTTGAATCTGCCCGCGCTCGCAGCTGCCATGATGCGTCTTTCCGGCAGCCCGTCCGTAAAAGAACTTATTTTTATCGGGCTCGGCGGTTTTGTGTGCTGCGGAATCAATTGGTTTCTGCACGAGGTTATTAAAAGGGATGGCAAGTATGTCGATCTCTGGAATGACCTCCTTGCCGATGTTGAGCGCGCGAACGGCACCGAGGGCAGTGTCGCAATCTTCTCTTCGTCTAAGTTTGCGCGACTCCGGCGCTCTCGCGACAGACTTCAAGACCGCTTGCAGCGACTGATAATCAGCTGTATCGTCGCGTGGGGAGTGATCGCAGTGTTCGCTCTCGGCATGATCTTTGGAGTTCGCTGATATGAGAAACATCCCGCCGCAGGATTGGCCGGTCATCTGGCTGGGCATCGTGCTCAACGTTCTTGCTATCGTTTACCTCTGTCACGAATTCTACCTCTCGTGGCGCAACACCAGGCTCGAAAAGCAGGAGGAACTCGAGAGCCGGTAAGTGCCGGCGACATATGAGAAAAACACCGCGGTTCAAGCGAATCGCGGTGTTTCACTTTTCATCTGACTACGGAGGGGAGTCCTCCGTACCGTAGTCATGCGCCTCTCTTGGTGCTACGATGGCACTCATGAACATCCGACACATGGTAGCAACCGTCCTTATGGCCGTGGTGAGCGGTGCTGTGGGCGCCGCGATTGTAGAGAAGATAGATGCGCCGACGCGCAATGATCTGATACGGGAGTTTTATGAGACCGAAAATGCGGTTCTCGCGAGCCCGCACAGCATCCGCAAGAATATCGCCGACGGCACGTTCGTGCTCGTCGATTTGCGCAGTCAAGAAGAATACGAAACCGCTCACATCATCGGCGCGGTGAATATTCCCGCGTATGCGACACCCGACAAATCAGACTACGGCGCGGTGGATCGCATCGTGTCGTCGTTTGAGAAGTTACGAGCCGAGAGTCCCGATAAGGACATCATCGTTTATTGTTACTCGACTCCCTGCATGACGGGCCGAAAAGTCGGCAAGATGCTTGCCGAGCGCGGCATCTATGTGAAGCATCTCGGTATCGGCTGGAACGAGTGGCGGTACCACTGGGATCTGTGGAATCACGACGGCGAGAAGAAGGTGAACCCGCGCGACTACATCATAAGCGGAACAGAGCCGGGTGTATTCGGCGGAGAGCGCAGCGATGCATGCCCCGCGAGCGGCGGCGGATTGGGATGTTAGGTCCTACTTGTTCAGCGCCGCTCGGGTGATGCTCGCGACGTAGCCCGTCTCGGGGATACCCTTGGCTTTCTGAAATCGTTTTACTGCCGCTTCTGTCTCGACGCCAAAGTATCCCGTGAGCGAGCCAGCATAGTAGCCGAGCTCGGCGAGGCGCTTCTGCAACTCCACCACTTGCTCTGCATCGTCATCCCCCACTCCGGTGAAGTGGGTGAAGATGAATCGCGTGCCTGAAGCAGCCGTACTCACTGGTTTCGTGATGCCTGTTGATGCACCAAGTGCATTAAGCGCAGCGCGTGTGCTGGGCCCGACAACGCCGAGCGCAGCCAGGCCTTTCGCTTTTTGGAATGCCTGCACTGCTGCGGTGGTGGCGGGGCCGTAGCTGCCATTGGGTGTCGCCGAGAGGTAGCCGAGCTGTGCGAGCACTTTCTGCAAGCGCAGCACCTCATCTCCCGAGCTTCCCGGCTTGAGATAACTCATGAAGAGTGTTGCGCTTGTGCCCGTGTTCGTACTGCCCGTCTGTGCTGATACGAGCGAGCCTTGCAGGGTGGCAAGCTTGGCCTGGAGCGCGGCAAGTGTCGTGCCGCTCCCGGCCGTGCTGCTGGTCGCAGAGGCAGATAGGGGGAGTGTGCCGCCGGGGCCGAGCACTGTTATCTTTTGGGTTGTGCTCGCGCTCGTGCCGAATGCGCCGACAATGCCCGTAATCGTAAGCTCATGCACGCCCACGTCGCTCGAAGCGGGCGACCATGCAAATTGCCCGGTGTGGTTGATATTCGCGTTGCTCGCCGTAGAGCCGGAGAACGAATCGCGCACCGAGAAGGCTGTCGGGGAGAATTCGCTCGGCGAGGCGGTAAAGGTGACTTGCTGGCCTGGCTGCACGGCGGCGCTTGGCGCGAGGAGCGTGATGCCGAGAGTCGCTCCTTTGCCCACATATACTTGCACCGATTGCGAGGCGCTCCGGCCCGAAGTATCTGATGCGTATACGGTAATCGTGTGATGGCCCAAGTCGGCATAGGTCGGCGTCCACGAGAAACGACCCGAAGCGTCGATATCGGTCGGCTTTATTGAGGGATTGCTCGAGGTGTCGCCGACGGTGAAGGCGGGGTTCGCGAAGCCGTTTGTCGTTGCGGTAAAGGTGAGCGTC
>CAZQNX010000025.1:0-2939 GCA_964595025.1 uncultured Candidatus Saccharibacteria bacterium
TTCCTCATTAGTGCCGATATCGACAACGAACCCTTCCAAGACTATGCGACGGGGCTCGTCGGCCTGTATGGCAAAGAGGGGACGCATCGCGACGCCGAGGATGGTGCGCTCTCGAAGAATCCGGTCGAGCACGGACCGGCAGATTCGGTGATCGGGCTCTATGCTCACTACGAGCCGCTGCAGGAGCGGACTATCCGCTACTGGATTGCTGCCGCCGAGACGATAGACGGGGCGCACGAGCTTGCCGCGTACGTCCGCGAGAAGGGCGCTGACCACCTGGTCCGCACCACCACGAATTTCTGGAAAGCATGGGTGAGTGCTTACGACTGGCACCTGCAAGGACTGCCGGAGAGCGAACACCTCCTCTTCAATCGCTCCCGCATGCTCGTTCGCGCGCATGTCGACAAAGGGGGCGGCATCCTTGCGAGCCTCGATTCCGACATGCTCCAGCATGGCATCGATACCTACAGCTACGTCTGGCCGCGCGATGCCGCGTATGTGGCGCTTGCGCTCGACGCTGCCGGAGACACGCACGTCGCGCGACGATTCTTCCAGTTTGCCGCCGCAACTATCTCGAAAGACGGCTACATGTATCACAAGTACCAGCCCGATCACAGTCTCGGCTCCTCGTGGCATCCATGGGTGCGCGACGGACGCCCGACGCTTCCTATACAAGAAGACGAGACAGCGCTCACGGTGGTGGCGCTGGTGCATCATTTTGCGCACACGCACGACGTCGAATTCCTGGAGAGCATGTACAACCCGCTCGTGAAGAAGGCGACGGAATTCATGTGCGAACACCGCGACCCAGAGACCCGCCTCCCGCTTTCATCGTACGACTTGTGGGAAGAGAAGTGGGGTACACACACATACACGTCCGCCTGCGTCTACGGAGCGCTCGCTTCTGCTGCAGATATGGCCCGCGTGCTCGGCAAACACGAAGACGAGGCGCGCTATCGTGCCGTATCTGTCGAGGTGCAGAAGGCGATCATGGAGCACTTGTGGGACGAGACGCGTGGAGTCTTCATAAAGCACATCGACAAGCGCGACGTGGTCGTCCGCGATGCGACGATTGATGCTTCGAGCGTTTACGGCGTGTTCGCGTTCGGTGTCTTGCCGCAGAACGATCCGCGCCTGGCGCGTGCCTGGGAGAATACCGTGCGAGCGCTTAGCTACGGCATCCCGCTTGGCGGCCTTGCGCGGTACGAGGGCGATCAGTATTACCGCCAAGAGAAAGTTTCGGCAGGGAATCCCTGGATCATCACGACCCTCTGGTATGCCGAATATCTTATCGCGCGCGCCAAGAAGGATCACGATCTTGATCATGTGCGCGACATGTTTGCCTGGGTCGCGAAGCGTGCCCTGCCATCGGGCGTACTCGCGGAACAGTTCCACCCCGAGACCGGCGCGCCGCTCTCGGCAATGCCGCTCACCTGGAGCCACTCGGCCTATGTGACGGCCGTCATCAAGTATCTCGACAAGCTCGAAGAATTGGGATTGTGCGCGGAGTGTAATCCAGCACCGTAGCACTCTTTACTGACTCCTTCGCAAGAAAAGATAGATATCTTCAAGTGCCTTCACGGCATCGCCGGTGGCGATGTTGTTTTGATGATAGAGGCCGTCGGTGCAATCGCCAGCTGCCCACACGCGAGCAACTTCGAGTGGGTCGCCGGGAATGGCCGGATCGGCTGATGCGGCGAGGAATGCGCGCTGGGACTTTGGGTCGACGATCACATGGCCGCCCTTCGTGAGCGCAATCTCGGTGCCCAGCCACGACGTGTTGGGGATGAGACCAATTTCGACAAAGATGCCTTCTACAGGAAGTACCGCTTCTTCGTCGGTGTCCGTTTTCTTGTACGAGAGACTCGTCACGAATTGCGCGCCTCTCACTCCAGTCGGCACGGCATTGGTGAGGAGACGAAAATGTGGATGCTTCTGTGCGGCAGCGATGGTGATCTCGTCGGCGCGGAATAGCGCAGTACGATTCATGAGCGTGACTGTCTTGCAGTAGGCGAGGAGCTGAAGCGCGGTCTCGAATGCGGCGTTCCCACCGCCGATGACGACGACGTCTTTGTCGGCAAAGAGCGGGCCATCGCAAGTGGCGCAGTAGGTGAGACCCTTCTGGTCGTATTCGGCAGCTCCGGGGACATCAAGCTTGCGACGACCAGAGCCCGTGGTCACGAGCAGGGTTTTTCCTGAAATTATCTCGCCGCTCGAGAGCGTGACCTCGACGTGCGTATCGAGATTCTTGAGAGCGGTTGCACGCACAGGAAAGCGGATGTCGAGATATTCGCCGCGGTATTCTTCGGCGTGCGTCTTGAGACTCTCGGCGAGCTTTGCGCCCGAGATGCGCGGCGTACCTATCCAGTTGTATATTTCGGACGAGACGATGCTCTGACCGCCCCACTCGGCGACAATCATAACGGTCTTCAGGCGTTTGCGCGCAGCATAGACTGCGGCTGCCGCACCGGCTGGGCCTCCTCCGACGATGATAAGGTCGAACATAACGAATAGGTGTTAGGGATTAGGGGATAGAGACGAGGACAAGAAACAAGAAAACAGCGCAACACATCATGTGTGCGTGTGCATTCTAACACGATGAGAAACGATGCGCCTTACTTCCGGCGGAGAAACGAAGGCAAGCCGCCCCACGGATCCTCCTCTTCATTCTCGGTTGTGGTATCCGCGCGCTCTTGCTTAGGGGCAGGAGATGCGGCGGGAGTAGCAGGCTTCTCTGTGCGCTGCTCCGTCTTCTTTTCGGTTTCTTCGCGAGCGAGTCGTGGAGAGGCAGGTGGGACATCCATGTCTTTCTTGGGAGTTGCGATGCGCTGTGAGGGGGTGCCGAATGCGGCTGCATTTGTTGCACGAATGGCGGGACTCTCTGGGAAGCCTGTCGCGATGACGGTGCAGCGCACTTCGTCACCCATGCTTTCGTCGAT
>CAZQNX010000025.1:2949-9079 GCA_964595025.1 uncultured Candidatus Saccharibacteria bacterium
CTGGCCCTTCTTGAGCGTCTCGTCGGTGATAGCGCCGAAGATGACCTTGGCTTCCGGATCGATGGCCTCGGTGATGACAGCCGCTGCATCCTGGATCTCGAGCATGCCCAGGTCTTCGCCGCCAGCGACCGAGAAGAGCACGCCCTTGGCGCCCGTGATGGAGACCTCGAGGAGTGGGGAGTTTATCGCGGCGCGCGCAGCCTGTTCGGCGCGCTTTTCGCCGATAGCGGTGCCGATACCCATGAGCGCAGAGCCGGCATTGTGCATGATGGCACGCACGTCGGCGAAGTCGACATTGATGATGCCTGTCTGCGTGATGAGATCGGAGATACCCTCGACAGCCTGCTTGAGGATGTCGTCGCACATGGCAAAGGCGTTCCTGATGCCTGTGTCGCGGCTCACGATAGAGAGGAGTTTGTCGTTCGGAACGACGATCGATGCATCGACGGCTTTCTTGAGCTCTGAAAGTCCCTGATCCGCGAGGCGCAAACGTTGTTGGCCTTCGAAACCGAATGGCTTGGTGACGACGCCGACAGCGAGCGCACCAAGCTCGCGCGCGATCTTTGCGACGACAGGCGCTGCGCCAGTGCCGGTGCCGCCGCCCATACCGCAGGTGATGAAGACCATGTCGGAACCCTTGATTGCGTCCTGGATTTCTTCGCGGGTTTCCTCGGCGGCCTGCTTGCCGAGTTCGGGGTTCATGCCGGTACCGAGACCGCGCGTGAGGGTCTTGCCGATATGAATCTTCTTTTTTGCTTTCGATTTGTGGAGGTCTTGTGCGTCGGTGTTGATGGCGATGAAATCGACGCCCTGGACGCTCGAGCTCACCATGTGATTGATGGTGTTGCCGCCCGAACCGCCGACGCCGATGACGCGGATGCGCGCGAATGACTCGATTTCCGACTTCACCTGTTTGCTCATAGTTTCCACACTATAGCACATGAGATACGGCGGTCAGTTGCCAGTGCGTGGAAAATAGGGCGTGATATATGGCTAAGGGAGGAACGAAGAAAGCGAGGATTTGAGCGATTTCCAGCCCCCCCGCAGCACATCACTGAATGAATTCCCTTCGTTGGCGCTGGCTTCTGTAAATCCCCAGCGGCAGAGGCCATACGCGACAGCCCAGGTGGCATCAACGCTCGCAGAGCGCGGGAGCATGCCGATCTGACCCACCTGCGAGGGAAGGCGCAGCATAGTCTTTGCGAGTTCTGTCGCAGACGAAACGCCCGAGCCGCCGCCTGTCATCACGATGCCTGCGGGCAAGAGTCGGTGTTTGCCTATTGTCTTCAAATGAGCAGCAATGAGGGTGAACATGTCTTTCATGCGCCCCTGCACGACAGTCTGCAACTTGCGCTCCGGGATATCAGAGCCGGATACTGCGCCGCGCTTGAGCTGCTCGGCCTCGGGGAGCGGCATTTGGAACGCGAGCGCGACAGATTCGGTGACGACATTTCCCCCCATTGGGAACACTTTGATTGAGACCGGTGTATCGTTGTCGTAGACGATTGTCGAGAGCGTTTCGGAGCCGATATTGGCGAGAACGACACCCGCCATCTTTTGCGCCTTGGTGAGCGTGACGAAGCTCGCCGCAATGGGCGACGCCATCACGCCTTCGACCTCGATGCCAGCGGCCTCGACGGCATCGACCATGTCTTCGTAGTGCTTGGCGAGTATCGTGACGAGGAGGACGTCGACCGAGAGCTTAGTGCCCTGCAAACCGGCAGGTGAGCCGAATATCGGCATGCCGTCGATGCGGTACTCAAGCGGTATCGCGTGGAGCACCTGCTTGTTTGCGAGCTTTGCCGATGCGCGCTTCTCGCTGTCCTTGATGGCGCGGTCGAGATCTGCATCAGAGACGACACCCCCCGAGGGCGTGAGCGATATGTCGCCCGTACTGCGGAGGTCTTCGAGTCCGACGCCGCCTATCGCGAGTCGGGCCGAGGATACTTTGAGGCGTGCAGCGCTCGCAGCCCGCTCCACGGCCTCGCGCACCGCCTGCGCTGCCTCTCTCGCATCGACGACATAGCCATGCCGCAAGCCTTTCGAAGGTGCGGTACCCGTGCCGAGTATCTGCATGGGGACGTCGTGTCTTTCGGGGGGCGCAGCAATCACCACTTTTACATGGTAGGTGCCTATGTCGATACCAGTGTAGTAAGTTTTTTGCATGCATCACGGGCGGGGAGCCGCCGGTGATTGTTATTACAACAAACCACACGCGCGGAGTGTCTTCCGCTCCAGTCCCTCCATTGTAGCGCCATGATCGTGCCCCTTCAAATGAAAACAACCGTGGACAAGTAGGAGCGCGGTCCGCTTTTGAACGCTTGTGCCGAAGCGTGCGGCCTCGCGCTCGGCCTTGCGAACGTTCAAGAATATTTCGCCGGCGGTCTTGGAGTATGGGAAGGAGAGTACATTAGGCGAATAGGCCTTCTTGCGGTAGGTGCGATTCATCCGGCGAGCGAGCGCATCGCCGCAGAGGGTGAGCGAAAGCTCATAGCGGGGACCGAGTATGCGTGCCGCTATCGCCGCATACGGAATATCCGCCGCTCCTCGTGCGGTGCGGCGGATATCGATGGAGGAGATGCGTGCCATCTAGCGTGCGATGGGGGTGCTTTCGCCGAGGCCCGAGCCTGTGGAGCGCGGTGCCGGGGTCTCGCGGGTGTAGGTGCGACGCTGTGCGGGCTCGGCGATCTTGCCCTCCTTGATCTTTTGGCGGAAATCGGCGCGGCGCTTGATGAGCTTGAGCGCGCGCTTCTTCATGACGGTCTTCGATTTGGAAGGCTCGTAGTAGCGCTTGGCGCGGAGAATCTTCACGATGCCCGTACCTTGTACGCGGCGCGTGAATTTGCGGATAGTGGAAAGGGCGTTCTCGGCCCCGCTCTTCTGTACTTCTGCGTTTATCATGTGGGAGAAAGATACCATGCCTGCCGATTTATGGCAACAGGGTAGGAAGATGGCTAGGCGCTTCAGGCGGCAGAGACGGCGTAGCGGCGGCGTTTGAGGTAGGTGGTAAGCTCGTCGAGGGGGACGGATTCTTGGAAGTTTGTCGCCACTTCGCGCACGAGGATCGCGTTCTCGACGGCCTCCTTGTGGCCGAGGATGAGGATGTACGGCACTGCCAAGCGCTTGGCCTGATGCATCTGATCGCCAAGGCGCTCGTAGGTGAGTGATTGATGTACCGGAATCTCGGCGAGGCGGAGAGCTTCGAGCACGCCAAGTGCCTTGCGGCGGCTTTCCATCCCTATGTGCGCAAAGAAGATGGTGGGCGATTGCGTCGAGATCGGCTTCACCTTGGTCGAACCACGAAGCTCGGCCATAATCGAGATCATGGCTGCGGTATCTGGGCGTTTGGCGAAGCGGCTTGCGAGCGGGTCATACCTCCCGCCAAAGGCGAAGGGGATGCGCGCGCCACTCTCCTCGTCGTGGGTGGCAAGCTCGAAGAGCGTGTGCGACCAGACATCGCGGCTGCCCAAGACATGTGGGCTTAATTCGTAGGCGATGCCCGCCATCTCGAGGTATTCGAGGAGTTCCCAGAAGCGGCGACGCTCCTCTTCGCTCAAATATTCGGTCGCTTGCGGCGCGCGGGTGATCGAGGGGTGTCCGCGTTCGATAAGCTGGACGAGAGAGCCTATCGGATCCTGCGCGATGCGCGGGCGCAGAGCCGGCGAGATAGACTCGAGGTGCTTGCGCAGGTAGGTGCCTACTTCGCGCGAGTAGCGGCCCGAACTCTCGGATGCGCCGATGTTGTTGAGAGCGAGCGTCCTGCCGCGCAGGCCAGCGCGTTCGGCGATCGCGTTTGCAACGAGGATGAGCAGCGCCTCGGCCATCGTCGAGGGGTGGCCGATCACATGCAGCTCAAGCGACACCGAGGGGACTGCTCCGGTATTCTGCACGACGCGATAGCCGAGGATGCCGTGCGGCGCACGCACGAAGAGCGGTGCCTTGCGCGCAACCGACGAGAGGCTCTTCTCGTCGCGGCGCGCGTACGATATCGCATCCTCGACTTCTTCGATCGTCGGTATCGCGCGCTTGGGATCGTGCGGGGTGCGCGGGGTCTCTTCGAGCGGGCTGAATCCGTAGAAGCGGGCAACCTGCACCGCATCGGTGAGGAACGCTGCTGTCGACGGGTACTGGGAATCGCGTAACCGTATCATCGTCGTGTCTCTAGGCTAGTAAATCAGTAGCGTGCTTCTTCGGGAAAGAGGTCGATGGAGTGGAGTGGGTAGAGTCGGGCCAAGACGCGACCGACGATGTCTTCGCGCGGGAGCGTGCCCCAGATGCGGGAATCAGCCGACACGCGTCGGTTGTCTCCCAAGACGAAATATTGATCCTCCTTTAGAGTGACGCTCAAGCTGGAGACGCCACCAAAGTTTGCGGGAGAAAGGTATGGCTCGGAAAGCTCGAACCCCTCGGGAAATGCCTCGTTCTTTATGTATACGGCGTTGCCTCGTATTTCGACGGTCTCTCCGGGGAGGCCTATCACGCGTTTTATGAGATTGCGGCTCGTTTCGTGAGGGAGCCCGAATACGACGACATCCCCGCGCGCGGGATCTTCGAGACGATAAGTGACCCGATCTACGATGAGGTAGTCGAAATTATGGAAGCCTGGCTCCATCGATGAGCCGGAGACGATGAAGGGAGTCGCGACGAAGAGCCGTATCGCGAGCGCGCAGCCGAGCGCGAGGAGCGCGTAGCCGAATAGTGATCGATCATTGCTCGATTGAGCAACCGGTGAAGAACTCTTTTCGATCACCGTATCGTTCATGTGCACGCATTCTACTCGCGCATGTTTTGCAATGCAAGTTTTTGAACACGTTGCGCATATCATATCCACACATTTCGCTTTTCACGCATCTTGTTTTATGCTTGCACTCATATGGCATGGATAGTCGTCGGCTTGGGAAATCCTGGAGAAAAGTATGCAAACACACGGCATAATGCCGGGCGCATGGCGCTCGAGCATTTCGTAAAGAAAGTGGGCCTCGCTGAGTGGAAAGAAGACAAGAAAAAGAAGTACACCATCGCGCGCGGCATGGTGGGGAAGCAGGCGGTCGTTGCGCTTGCTCCTGACACCTATATGAACAAATCGGGAAGCGCCGTCGCGTTCTTTGTGAAGAGTGTAAAGATGGCCGAAAAGCTCGTTGTCGTGTACGACGACATGGACTTGCCTCTCGGAACCATAAAACTCTCATTCGACAGGGGCTCTGGCGGACACAAAGGGCTCGAATCCATCGCGCGTGCCGTGAAGACGAAGCGCTTCGCGCGCATACGAATCGGTGTTTCGCCGCACACGCCGAGCGGCAAGCTCAAGAAACCACAGGGAGAAGATGCTGTCCTCGATTTCATCCTTGCGAAGTTTAAGCCTACCGAAACAGACGAACTCAAGAAAGTGTTCACGCGCACGACTGCTGCGCTCGAGGTATGTGTCACCGATGGCTACCTCGCCGCGATGAATGAGTTTAATCGAGGATAATAAATCTGATGGGACACAGTGTCCCATCACGAGACAGATTGCAAAACCGCCCCGGCCTTTTGGCACGGGGCGGTTCTCTTTTTACTTTTACGGGGGCATGCTAGCATCTCGGCAGTTCGAAACGGAAACAGGAGAATACCCATGACGCTCCACGTGCCGAAATTTTGCCCGGAGTGCGGCTCTTCGTTTGGAGGACTCATTCCGAAAGGCGGCGAGATGACGTGTCTGCAGTGCGGGCATGTCCACTATTGCAATGTGGCCGGGGTTGCCAATCTCATCGTGCCGCATGAAGGCGGCATCTTCGTTCAGCGGCGGGGCATCGAGCCGGGCATCGGTCTCTGGGGACTGCCCGGGGGCTATATGATGGCTGGCGAGAGTTGGCAGCGGGCCGCAGCGCGCGAAACGCGCGAAGAAATCATGGTCGAGGTGCGCTGGAACCTCTCTGATATCGCAGAGCACTCGTTCGGGAGTTCGTACCTCGGGCACACGCTTGTTGTATTTGGGCGCGTCATGCCCCAGGCATCTATCGAAGTGCATCCATTCACCCCTCATCGCGAGGTTCTTGAGCGACGCCTCATCTCGTGGCGTGACTGGACGTACTTTCGGAACCAGATTGCGTTTCCTCTGCATGAACTGGCTATCGACAAGTACTTCAGGTCC
>CAZQNX010000026.1:0-1973 GCA_964595025.1 uncultured Candidatus Saccharibacteria bacterium
CCGATGGAGCGCATGTGGATCTTATCTTCCACCATGTGGTGCAGCTTGAGCATGTACATGACGCCAACCATGACCGGCTGCGCGAATGCTTCGCCCGTGCGGCCATCGAAGAGGATACGCTTGCCGTTCTCGTCGAGACCGGCTTTCGAGAGCTCTTCTTTTATCTCGTCTTGCGACGCGCCCGAGAACGATGGGACGACTGCCTGGTAACCGAGCATCTCTGCCGCGATACCGAGGTGCGTCTCGTAGATTTGGCCGAGGTTCATGCGGCTCGGCACGCCGAGCGGGGTCAGGATGATGTCTACCGGGTTGCCATCCTTGTCGAACGGCATGTCTTCTTCGGGAAGGATGCGCGAGATGACGCCCTTGTTGCCGTGACGACCAGCGAGCTTGTCGCCGACCGATATGGTGCGGAGCTGGGCCACCTCGATGTGTACGCGCTTGATGACGCCGCTCTCGAGCGCGTCGCCGCTCTCGCGCGAGAATACCTTTACGCCGATGACGCGACCGCGCTTGCCACCCTCCATGCGGAGACTCGTGTCCTTCACGTCCTTTGCCTTTTCACCGAAAATCGCGTGGAGGAGGCGCTCCTCGGGAGTGAGCTGGGTCTCACCTTTCGGGGTGACCTTGCCGACGAGGATGTCGCCGGGGCGCACTTCGGCACCGATGCGTATGACACCATCTTCGTCGAGATTGCGAAGCTTGAATTCGGAAACGTTCGGGATGTCGTGCGTCGTCACCTCGGCGCCGAGCTTCGTATCACGCACGACGCAGATGAACTCTTCCATGTGGATAGAAGTGAACTTGGCTTCCTTCGCAAGCTTCTCGGAAAGAACGATCGCGTCTTCGAAGTTGTTGCCAAACCAAGGGAGGAACGCGACGCGGACGTTCTGGCCAATGGCGAGCTGTCCATCGACAGACGTAGACGTATCGGCGAGGATAGTTCCCTTCTTCACGCTGTCGCCTACTGCAACGAGCGGGCGCTGGTGGAAGCAGGTGAAGCCGTTGGAGCGTGAGAAATTCACGAGGCGATATTCCTTGTTCTTACCCGAATCCTTACCCTTCACGACGACGCGTTGCGCATCGGCAGCGGTGACCTCCCCCGCCTCTTCGGCGATGATGAGGCGGCCCGAGTCCTTGGCAGCGGCCGATTCGATGCCCGTTGCGACATACGGCGCTTCGGGGACGGCGAGCGGGACGGCCTGCTTCATCATGTTGCTACCCATGAGCGCGCGGTTCGCGTCGTCGTTCTCGACGAACGGGATGAGCGCGGTCGCGACAGAGAAGGGCTGATTCGTCGCAACCTCGACGAAGTCGACATTGTCGCGCGTGACGACCGTCGGCTTGCCGCCTTTGCGAACTTCGACGATATGTCCGGTCATCTTGCCATTATCATCGCGCGGGACGGCTGCGTGCGCGATCGCGTACTGCTCTTCTTCGAGTGCGTTGAGGTACTTAATCTCGTCGGTCACTTTGCCTTTGGAGACGGCTGCATAGGGCGTCTCGATGATGCCGAATTCGTTGGGGCGGGCATAGAGACTCATGTGCAAGACGAGTCCGATGTTCTTGCCTTCCGGCGTGTGGATCGGACAGACGCGACCGTAGTGCGACGAGTGCACGTCGCGCACTTCGAGGCCGGCGCGCTCCGAGGTGAGACCGCCGCGGCCGAGCGTGGAGAGCGTGCGGAGGTGTTCTATCTCGTCGAGAATGTTGTACTGCTGCATCAGCTGGCTCAACTGGTCGGTCGTGAAGAATTCGCGCACCGCAGCCTGGAATGGGCGCGGATTCACGAAGGAGACCGGAGTCGACGTTTCGGCATCTACCATCGCCATCCTGTCCTGGATGTTGCGCTTCATGCGCGAGAGGCCGATGCGCATGCGGCTCTCCAAGAGCTCGCCCGCGAAGCGGACACGGCGGAATCCGAGGTGATCGATATCATCTCCCTCTGCTTTCGGGTCGGCATTGAGCTCGGC
>CAZQNX010000026.1:1983-6786 GCA_964595025.1 uncultured Candidatus Saccharibacteria bacterium
ATCGTCGCCAGAGAGCGTGCCGTGAGCGAGATCCTTATCAGCGGTCGAGAGGCCCCAGCGGCGGTTGAAGTGGAAGCGACCGACGCGGGAGAGGTCGTAGCGCTCTGCCGAGAGAGTGGATTCGACGTGGGTCTTCGCGCTGTCGGGATTCGCGATGTCACCATCGCGCAAACGGCGATAGATCTCGACGTACGCCTCTTCGAGCGTCTTGGCATGATCGTGCTCGAGCGATGCGGCGATAGCCGCCTTCGCAGCACCCTTATCGAAACGTGCCGTGATATCCTTGTCGGACTTGAGGCCGAGGATGCGCAAGAGCGAGGTAACCGGGAAACGACGCTTACGATCGATCTTTACATAGATGGCGCCGTCGGGATCAGACTCTATCTCGATCCACACGCCGCGCGACGGAATAATCTTGGCAGCAAAATGGTTCTTACCCTTGAGCGGCACCGCCTCGAAGAAGACACCGTACGAGCGCGCGAGCTGCGGCACCGCGATGCGCTCGACACCGTTGATGATGAAGGTGCCGTGGGCGGTCATCCACGGAAAATCAGCGAGGAAAATCTCTTGCTCTTTCTCCTCGCCTGTCGTCTTGTTTTTGAGCTTGGCGACGATGGAGAGCGGTGCCTCGTACGTCTTGTTGAACGCCTTGGCATACTGCTCGTCGAAACGGAGATCTCCGAAAGTGAACTTGGTGATCTTGAGTTCAAACTTCTTGCCCGAGTGATCGGAGATCGAAGAGAACTCCTTGAAGACGCGGTCGGCGCCGTTCTCGACAAAATCGCGGAACGAGCCTATCTGGCTCTCCACGAGATTCGGTAGCTTCACGAGCGGTTCGCGGAAGCGCCCGAAATACTTCTGCGGCCTGTCAGCATTTTTCTTTGCCATGCTTCTTATGATGAATCCCCCGCACACGACTCCACTCGTGTGAGAAAGATGCGTATAAAGACTCTCCTATTAAAAGCTCCTGTGGAAGAGAAGCGGGAAACGTCTTTACGTACTTACCAAGTAATCGCAACTATGCCGCAGGTTGCGTACGCAAATATGGGCGGAAGTATAGCGGAAACCGCTCGCCAGGTCAAGGAATCTGTCGAGACGGTGTCAAAGGCTCTCTGTGGAAAATCCAAACGGTGGTCGATGAGGGAGATCCGGCTTTCCTCTCATATCATAGAGAGAAAGTGAACGGGGGCGACGTTGTCGCCCCCGCAAAAGTATGGAAACGAGCCTAGGGCTCGTTCAGTCGAACACGCGCGTCAGGCCGGGGAACAGGGCGCAGATCTCGCTGCGCGCCCTCTCCGAACCATGCAGCGCGATGAGGGCGCATGCCTGCTCGCGCAGATCGGCGATCGGCATACGCGAAT
Organism: uncultured Candidatus Saccharibacteria bacterium; assembly: GCA_964595025.1. Taxonomy (GTDB): domain Bacteria; phylum Patescibacteriota; class Minisyncoccia; order Phycocordibacterales; family UBA2100; genus UBA10103. Next base: position 3,345 of record CAZQNX010000026.1, read on the forward strand.
CGACGAAGAGTACGATGAGAAGCGCATCGCGCTCCTGGCCAGAATCGAGGTGCCTTTTGGCCCGCTTGAGCATGACCACGCGATGATTGACCACCCCGATAGCCTTCTTCTTCTCGAGAGAACCGGGAATGGATTCCCGGACCTGATCGATGGCGGCGAGGAGACGCTGCGTCGTAACGGCATCCTTGCTGCCCCTCTTCAGACTAGCAACGCGTTCTCGCATTGCGACGCGCGCTTCTTGGAGCGCAGTTGCCCGTCTGTCGACGTCGGCAGGTGCCGACGCGACAACCCTCAATGTCATGAGTGACTCCCTTTCTTTCGTGCCTAGCAGACAATTCCACTAGACACCACCGGAAAAGTAATGCCTAAATCTGGTCACGTCAAGGCGCCCCCGGGGATTGCCGCTTCCACTTCTCTATCTCGGCATGATTTCCCGAGAGCAGCACCTTGGGGACGCGGTACTTCTTTTCCTTCCACTCCAGCACCTCGGGACGCGTTTACACTTGGGTACTCGAGACGCGCGAGCGCTCAAGCGACTCGGCCTTGCCCAAGGCACCCGGAACGAATCGGGTTATCGCGTCAATCATCGTGGCCGCAGGAAGCTCTCCTCCCGTGAGCACATAGGGGCCCACGCTCACCTCGTCGGCTTTCAGTATCTTACGCACCCGCGCATCGACCCCCTCGTACTTGCCGCTGATAAACACGATATCTCTCTTCTTCGCCAGTTTCTTTGCCATCGCTTCATCAAACTGCTTTCCCTCGGTCGAGAAGAAAATCACCTTCGGCTTCCCGGAGGGGAGCCTTCCGTTTTTCAAGCCATTTTTTGAGGCTCTTTTCAGTGCCGCGTCGGCTGCGCGGAGCATGGCATCTGGCTCAAGCACCATGCCGGGGCCTCCGCCATAGGGGCGTCTATCGACACGGCCATACTTCTCGCGTGAAAAATCTTTGGGATTGTAGTACGACACCTTGATGAGCGGCTTGCCGCTCTTTTTGCCCTTGGGCGCAATCCCCTCTCGTGCACGCCCGATGATCGAGCTCTGCAAGTACGGCTCGATCGATTCGGGGAAAAGGGTGATGATGTGGAAGTGGAGCATGTTCTTGACATATTAGACTTTTGATTCTATTTTGCAAATTAGTCGAACTATGTGCCCACACCCCCTAATACGAACACCCATTCGTTACTAATTCCCTCAATCGTACCACTTCCCGCGCGCTCGCAAACCCCAGACACTGTCGCGGTACACTGTTGAACCACTCCCCAATCGCGTGGAGCGGAACGGACGAGCGAAGTACAGGGGACAGCGAAGCCTCTCTGCAAGCTCTCGACGCTGCACGAACGCGATATTGTTGTCGACGGTGAGCGAACGCAGCTCCTTGCCGTCCAGTGCTTCGGCGATCGTCTCGCGCACCAGGGTGTTGTGCCGATGTGGCAGCCACCGGATGACGGTCTCTTTTGTCGTCCGATCTACCAAGACCAGGAGCACCGAGCTGCTTCTCGACGACACGATGAAGTCGCCCTCCCAGTGGCCGTGTCCCACACGGATGCAGCGGGGGTCATCTACGAAGATCCGCTCGGCACTCCAGCGTATACTGGCGGTGCTCTGTGTCCGATGCGTCCTGCCTCTGTGGTACAGGCACGACTCAAGCCGACGGGAAGCGGCGAAGCGCCGTATGGCCTTGGGAGAAGCGTATACCCATGCACTCCCGCTTCTGCGATACTGGCGCAGGTACGCACGATACTCGGCCCGCTGCGCTGCGTATCTGCTCCTCCCTCCGTTGCGAGACACCTCCTCACAGATCGTACTCGGGCCTCGGCCGAGACGCTGCGCGATATCGCGGTATGAATCGCCTGCCTGGAGCAGCTTTTCGATGAGGAACCGCTCTTCCTTGGTAATGTGGGACCGTTTGTGTGACATACCCGCTTCATATTAGCGGGTGTTCGTGTTTAAAGGTCGGGGTGCACCTCCCTGTGGATGCCGAGGAGGAGGACTCGCCATGCAGAAGGCGGTCACCGTGGCTCTTTCGGCACTCTGCGCGCTTTTGATGCTTGCCGTCGCAAGCTCATCCACGGAAGTCGTCATGACGTCCCGAGGAAAACCGGTGCACATCGCCAAGGTGCGCACCGTGCGCTTGACGGACGAGGAGGCATGGGAACTCCTCGACAGCGTCCAGTGGCCAAAATGAGTCGGAGCGTGCCCGGAATTTCGGGCACGCTCTTCGGTTTTGTGATGACAGAAAACTACAAGGATCTACGACGTCGGCGGATGATCACAGCTTGGCTGCTCCTCTTTCTTTTCGAAAGTCGATACCCGTCCGAGATCCTTGGGTAACGTACCGAGAACCAAATCGTCCATCTCTTTCGTGCGCCCACGCCATTCGAGCGGAGCGGTGCCGTCCTGGAAATGCGGACTTTCTGTCGAAGAGGCAGGGTTCTTCTCTGGAGCACACGCTGCGGGGGCGGCAGACATGTCCGGACTCTCAACTTTTATATCTTGAGCTTGAGCCGCGCCCCCAAGAACTAGCGATGCAGCAGCGAACCAAGTAGATTTTCCCATTCGTTCAAACATGTGGAGTATTGTAACACAGGTTGCTCACATATATTCACAAGCTAGCGGCCGCCCTTCGGGCTGCCGCTGCGGAGGTACTCGAAAGTAAGCAAGAGCTCACTCAATCCATCTCACCCATCCCGCCCATGCCGGGGGCAGCGGCCTTTTTCTCTTCGGGGAGATCGGCCACCGCCGCTTCTGTCGTCAGGAGCACGGCTGCTGCAGACGCCGCGTTCTCAACACCACTGCGCGTGACCTTCACCGGATCGATGATCCCTGCAGCTATCATATCGACGAGCGATGCGTCTTCGGATTCTGAAGACGCGTCGAAGCCCCAGTTGCCGCCCTTGGCGACCACGTCGCGGACGATCACCGCCGCATCTTCGCGTCCGGCGTTCTTGGCGATCTGCATGAGAGGTGCCGAGAGCGCTATAGCGAGCACGCGGTAGCCGATCGAGAATTCGTCGTGCGCCTTGGCACCCACCTTCTTCATGAGCTTGTCGCCCACCTTGGCGAGCGTCGCGCCGCCGCCAGGCACGATACCCTCGGCAATCGCGGCCTTGGTCGCGTTCACGGCGTCCTCGATCTTGTCTTTCAGATACTTCATCTCGGTCTCGGTCGCGGCGCCCACGCGGAGCACGGCAACGCCACCCGTGAGCTTCGCGACGCGCTCATCTATCTTCTCCTTGTCGTACTTGCTGTCGGTGTTCTCGCGCTGCACCTTGAGCGCCGCAACGCGCTCGGCAATATCGGCCTTCTTGCCTTTACCGCCGACGATCGTCGTCGAATCCTTGGTGGCGACGATGCGCGCCACCTCGCCGAGCATAGCAAGCTCGGCGTTCTCGAGCTTCAGCCCCACATCTTCCGATATCACCTGCCCACCCACGGTCGTCGCG
>CAZQNX010000026.1:6796-8932 GCA_964595025.1 uncultured Candidatus Saccharibacteria bacterium
AGCATCTCCTTCTTGCGATCGCCGTAGCCCGGCGCCTTCACGGCGAGCACGTTGAACACGCCCTTGAGCTTGTTGACGATGAAAGTGGTGAGCGCCTCTCCGTCTACATCATCAGCGATGATGACGAGCTCCTTGCGACCCTGCTGCGCGACCTTCTCGAGAATCGGAAGAATTTCTTTGACGCTCGAAATTTTCTTGTCGGTGATGAGAATAGTGGCATCCTTCACTTCGGCTTCCATGCGATCAGGGTTCGTGATCATGTATGCCGAGACGAAGCCTTTGTCGAATTCCATACCTTCGACGAAATCGCTCTCGATGCCCATCGACTGGGATTCCTCGACGGTGACGACACCGTCCTTGCCGACCTTCTCGACGATATCGCCGATGGTCTTGCCGAGCTCTTCGGATTCGGCAGAAATGGTCGCGACCTGACGGACATCCTCCTTGCCCTTCACCGGCTTCGCGAGCTTCTTCAGCTCGTCGACGGCATCCTTGGCGGCTGCCTCGATGCCGCGGCGCACCATCATCGCGTTGGCGCCAAGTGCGGTGCGCTTGAGTCCTTCGTGGATGATTGCCTGCGTGAGGACAACAGCCGTCGTCGTGCCATCACCCGCCTTGTCGTTCGTCTTGGTTGCCACCTCCTTCACGATAGCGGCACCCATGTTTTCAAACTTGTCGGCGAGGGTAATCTCCTTGGCGATAGAGACGCCGTCGTTCGTGATCTGCGGACCACCCCACGAACGATCGAGTGCAACGTTGCGGCCCTTGGGACCGATGGTCACACGCACCGCGCCCGCGACGATATCCACACCCCGCTTGAGGGCCGCGCGCACGTCTGCATCGAAGATAACTTGTTTTGCCATAATGGTTACGAATGAGTGCGAGTAAATAAATCGATTGTTTGACTAAATATATTTTATGTTCTCTGCATGTGCAAGTCTGACTTGCACAGAGCGGTAGTGACCTATTTGACGACAGCAAGGATGTCGCTCTCCTTCACGAGGAAATATTCGGCATCGTCGCCAGAAAATTCGACTTCGTTGTCCCAGCCTGAATTGAAGAGCACGGGGTCTCCTGCCTTTACCTGCATCGGCATGAGCTTGCCGTCGTCGTTGATGCGACCTGGGCCGACCGCGATAATGACACCCTTCTTCGACTTCTCTTTCTGTGCCGTGTCGGGAATGATGATGCCCGCTGCCGATTTGGATGTCTCTGCCTCCTCTCGCTTCACGAGCACGCGATCGCCCAGGGGTCGCACACTGATCTTCTTTTCTTTGTCTTTTGCCATAGATATTGATGACGTGCTTACTAGATATTAATGAAGTCTGGTGATTATACGGAGGAGTGGCTCTGTTGCGCAAGTATGGCACATTTGGTACCATAGCGACATGGTACTCACGGCCCTGCCGTATGTGCAGATTGTCCTCTCGATACTCCTCGTCGCTGCGATACTCTTGCAGCGCACCGGAGCTTCGCTAGGGGGCGCGTTCGGATCCGACAATTTCTCGTCGGGGTTCCACACGCGCCGCGGCGCAGAGCGCACGCTCTTCTACGCAACGATAGCGCTCGGAGTCCTCTTTGCCGCAACGGCATTGGCGAACATCATCTTGAGCTAAAGACAGCCCGGCTTCGTGCGGACTTTCTCGTGCTTGTCCACTTCTTTCTATGGAGCCCTTTACAGAGAGCGCCGAGTCGCTCCAACAACCACACATATACGATACCTCAGCCGAGACAAAGTCGCCCCTTTCGCGCACACGCTCGCATCGGCATCTGCACTTCTTCGAAGACCTTCTCAAGCGCTTTACCCCGCTTGAGCGCCTCGCGCTCTACGGTTTTACGATCGGGCTCGGCGTGAGCGTCGCGCTCATGCTTGTCGGACTGAACGACGCGATAACGACCGAAGTTCCCGCCCGAGGCGGGCATCTCACCGAAGGACAGACGGTCCCCGCGCGATTCGTGAACCCGGTACTTGCCATCTCACAGGCGGATCTCGATATCGCGGCGCTCGTCTATTCCGGGCTCGTGCGCGCGCAGGCCGACGGCACTTTCATTCCCGATCTCGCGGAGCGCTACAGCATCTCTGCGGATGGCACCGTCTACACATTCACGATGCGCGAGGGCGCTGTATTCCACGAT
>CAZQNX010000027.1:0-8932 GCA_964595025.1 uncultured Candidatus Saccharibacteria bacterium
CGTGCGCGGGCCAGTACTCTTGGGCTCGATACTCTCGACGACGCTCGGCCAGAGTAACGCCACGATCACGCACCGCGATCGCGTGCGCGAAGAATCCATCACCGCTTATCCCACGGGCGAGACGACAGCATCGGCTGTCGTGAGCGAATTCAAGGCGCGCATCGGCGAGCTCGGGCTGCCCGCAGGCGTTTCTGTCGCCTATGGGGGCGAAGCCGAAGACATCAATCAGTCGTTCACCGACATGTTCGTCGCGCTCATCGCGGGCCTCGTGCTCATGTTTATGATACTCATCATCGCGTTTGATTCGATCCGCTACACGCTCTACCTGCTCGTCATCGTACCGCTCTCGCTCATCGGTGTCCTCGCCGGCCTCATGCTCACCAATCAGCCCATCTCGTTCTCTTCGCTCTTGGGCGTGATAGGCCTGGGTGGCGTCATCATCAATCATGCGAACATCCTCATGGATAGCATGATCCACCGTCTGCGTGCGCATCCCGACATGCCGCTCATCGATGTCGTCGTCGAATCCGCGGCAGTGCGCTTGCGACCCATCGTGCTCACGACGATAGCGACCGTCATCGGCATGGTGCCGCTTTCGGTGTCGAATCCGACGTGGGGTCCGTTTGCCTTTGCTATCATGTTCGGACTCTCCTTCGCTATCGTGCTCACGCTCATCCTCGTCCCGCTGCTCTTCTACCGTGCGCCGCACGACAAGGAGCGCTAGACGCTCTCCTACCAGGGGATACGGCGATAGTTCCCGCCGAGCGTGCACGATGCGCAGGCGCTTTGCGAGGCCTTTGTCGCCGAAGTCGAGAGCCAGCGCGCGAGTCGCGTCACATCCTGGGCCTGATCATCAGAGCCGAGGACGATGATGGCGATCCGCCGCTCGAGGCCGCCTTCGTCGAAGCGCATGACCGAGACCATCGTCTCTTTCGCCTCGTCGGTATACCCGATCTTACCACCAATGAAGGGAGCGGTATCGGCGGGAGCATTGACGTTCTGTACGAGATAGCGGGAGCCGTCCTGCGCGACGATGGGGCGATTGTTCTCGCTCGTCATGCGCCAGATGAATGATTTCTTCTGCTCGAGGTAGCGAGAGAGCCGGAAGAGATCCTCTGCGGTCGATATGTTTTTCTGCGAGAGCCCGCTCGGATCGGCGTAGGTAGTGCTTGCCATGTCGAGCGCGCGTGCCGCGTCGTTCATCCAGGAGACGAATGCACCTTCGCCGTAGTATGTGGCGAGCGCATCGGCGACGTGATTGCTCGATTGCATGAGCAGTGGGTAGAGGAGATCGCCGACCACAAACTGGCGTGTTCGCGTGTTTGAGGGATCGCGCGGATTCGTGAGCGCGCCCTCGGGGACGCGGATCTTCTTGTCGAAGCTGATCGTCTCGTTTGCGACGAGCGCCGTCATGAGCTTGGTGACCGACGCGATGGAGCGCTCTGCGGCGGCGGCGCGCTCGGCATACACGTCGCCGGTATCTATATCGGCGACAAGATAGGCTCGTGCGCTGATTCGCGGCGCTTCCTGTGCCGCGAGCGCTATCGGCGCTATCGCGTCGACGGTCGGCGGATCATACACGAATATCTTGGTACCGATATCGGCGAATGCGAAAACCTTGGCCGCTTCCTCGGTCGCGAGCTTGATGCAGCCGCCCGAGAAGGTTTCGGGGGTCGGGGTGCCGTCGGGGTAGGTAGTCCAGCCGTGGACGAAGTAATTGCCGTAGAATTGCATGCTGTACGGCATGTAGACCTTGCCTATCGATGAGAAGTGACTCTCTTCTTTCGTCTGTATCGTGTAAAAACCACTCGGTGTCTCCCAAGGCGTCCCGGGTTTGCCTTTGGTCTTGATGGGAATCGTCTCGACGAGCATGCCGTCTTGGAAGAGCGATATCTGCATCGCGCGCAGATCGGCAGCAACAAACTTGCCCGTCGCGGGGACGACGTCTTCTATCGCGAGCGCATTGATGACCCGCACCGGGGTCGAGGTAGAGAAGGCGATGGCGGCAAGCGAAGAGGTGGCAGCGATCGGTGTGGCGAGTACCGGCTCCTCGGGCTCTTCTGCAGGAGCGTAGTATGCGCTCGCAAAAGCCCACCCCGCGTGAGCTGCGCCGCCCCCGATGCCGAAAAGCACGAGCACCTGGAGGACAAAGAAGACACCTTTCCAATCGAACTGCTGGCGCATCGGTCTCAAGTATACCCCATAATGAGCGGAGAAAAGGGAGAAAGTGAAAGAAAGCGCGGCCTCATCCGTGTAGAGGGATAGAGGCCCGGGATTCACCCAGCTTCTGATTACTTAAAAGTCTAGAATATACAAGGTATGCAGGCATCGTATAGATACGGAACGTTTGTGCTCGGGGTACTTACTATTGGCGCGCTTGTTGCGGGGCCGCTCGCCTTTGCCGATTCGGGCAGGGGGAGGGGTGGCGACGACGATGATCGCGACGACCGCGGCCGCGCGGAGCGCTCGCGCAGCGACGACGGTGATCGCAGCCGCGGACGCGGGCAAGACGACATTTCGCGCAACGAAGTGTACGGCCAGGTGACGGCTGTCGGTGCGACGACGATTACCATCAATGCCCGCCTTTCGAGCAACGCGACTTCGACGTTTACCGTCGACGCAGCGAATGCCGAGGTGAAGAAGGTCGGTGCAGGGAAGAGCGGGAAGGGTGTCGCTGCCAAGCTGTCTGACATCACTGTCGGCTCGTATGTAAAGGTGCACGGCACCGTGAACGGTACGACCATCACCGCACGCGAGGTCTCGTTCGGTATGCCGGAAGCAGGGTTCTTCAAGGATAAGAAGCGTGAGGATCGCGATGACCGCAAGAGCGCGACATCGACTCGCCCTGCATCCATAGCTATCGTGGGCAACGGCCAGCCTGTCTTGGCGGGCAAGGTGACGGCTGTGTCGGGCACCATCGTGAGCATCGCGAATAACGGTGCCACGACGACGACCTATACGATCGACGCGACGAACGCGAAGATCGTGAAGGCGGGCGCAACGACAACCGTCTCGCAGGTAGTCGTGGGCGACATGATCGTCGCACAGGGAAGTGTGAGCGGTACCACGATGGCGGCGACGAGCATCATCGACAAGGGCATGGTTTCCAACCCCAAGGGCTTCTTGGGAGGGATGCTGAAGAGATTGTTTGGGTTCTAAACGGATGACAAAAGAGATATCGCCCGGCTCGCGAGGAGCCGGGCGACGTTTTTGTCTGATGCGCGGCGTGCCTAACGGGCCGCGCACTCGTTCGTGGTCTCCTTGCCATGCTACTTTGAAGTGAGTCCCTTTTCCTGACACTGCTCTCTAGTGACTTGTGTGGAGTATAGCAGCGGCGTGCGCGAGCGCAAATTGTGCGGGCGACATCTTGAGCGCGGAGTGTATGCGCTCAGTGTTGTACACATGCATGGTCTCGTAGATCTCCGCAGTAAGTTCTCCGAGCGAGGAGAAGCGGCAAGGGTCGCCAAGATCAACCTTGAACTTGTCGTAGAAGCTTTCCTGATAGCCGTTCTCCCACGGACAACCCTTCTTCGAGCGCGAGATACTGATACCGAGGGTGGTGAGTAATGAGCGGAACGATGCCGCATGGTACTCGCTGCCGTTGTCGGAGTGGAAGATGGCGGGTCTGCCATGTGCGAGCAGCGCATTGCCAAAGGCACTCGTAATGAGTGCGCTACCATGCTTCGTCCCCACGGCAATACCGACGATCTTCCTGAGATACACGTCGAGCACGGTAGCCACTGATACGTCGATGTCTCTGTAATTGAGGTGCGTAAAGTCCGCTGCCCAGACAGAGCCCGGATACGCTGGCGTAACCAGTTGCAGAAGATTCGGGTACACCTCGTCCTGCGCCTTAGCTCTGCGATATCTCTTGCCTCGTCTTCGGTACGGCTTGATACCGAACTTGCGCATGACTCTGCGTGCGCGCTTCTCGTTGATGCGGAGCGCTTGAGCAACCCGGCGATACCCGTAGCTCCGTCCTGCGCGGGTACGCAGTACCGTTTCAATGTCACGCCTGAGCGCATGGTCTTTGTCCTCCATCTTGCGGTGGTAGTAGAGCGAGGCGCGGGAGACACCGACGAGCTTTGCGCATGCACTCTTCGTGAGCACGCCCATGCGTGCTACTTCTTTTTTTGGGTCTCGTTCAGCTTGAGGGTCAGCAAGCCAACGAGCTTCAACAGCTCATCGTTTTCCCTCCGGAGCTTTGCGATCTCCATAACCGAAGGACCACCCTCGACCTTCGCGCCGATCCAGGCGTAGATGGTGGATGTAGTGACGCCATGTTCTGTGGCAGCCTGCTGCACCGAAACCCCTTCGTCTTTGATGCGGCTGATAATCTGCTCCTTTACGTCGGGAGCAATGCGATGCTTTTTCATATGTGGTATGCATGCTAGCGAATAATGGAGTCGCTAGAAAGCGTGTCTAAGATTTGGGACTCGGGTCAACACAAGGTCAAAAACCTCCTTCGTGCGGTAGTATTCCGGAATTGTGGCATAATGATGTGCATGACCATCAAGCTCTCCGGCGGCACGGTGCACAAACTCCCGAAGGATATGCGCGCTATGGTAGAGGCAGCGCCGAAAGTGAAAGCGCTCTGGGAAGACATTACGCCGCTTGCACGCAATGAGTGGATTTGTTGGGTGGAGGATGCAAAAAAGGCCGAGACTCGCGAGCGCCGTATCAAAGTAGGGAAATCAAAAATGCTCTCCGGCACGCGCCGTCCTTGCTGTTGGGCGGGGTGCGCGCATCGGTAAGGATAGGTTTTATTTGAAACCATGAACAGATTGAACCAGCTCAAAAAAAGAATAGACGCGCTGTATCAAGGTCGTCGGGAGGGTCGTGCGGACTGGGCCGACTGGCTTTACGAGCATCATGTATTCGTTGTGGCAGACAAAGCAGGAGAGTTGGCCCCGCATTTCGGCGCGAACGAAGAATTATGCCGCGCTGCGGGAATGCTCCACGATGTCGCAGACGCGGTCATGAGCCGCCTTGCGCAAGGTCATGAGGAGAAGAGTGCCGAGATAGCACGGGATTTTCTTCGCGAATCAGGGTATCAGGCGGGGGAAGTCGGTATAATCGTTGACGATGCAATTATGAGGCATAGTTGCCGTGGCATCATGCCCGAAACCCCAGAGGGAAGAGTTGTGGCAACGGCGGATGCGCTCGTACACATCACGTCTGATTTTTATGATCGCGCACTGATGGCACAATTCGCTGCGGGCATGCTGCCAACTGAAAGCGGAAATTGGGCATTACAGAAGATAGAAAGAGACTTCAATACAAAAATTCTTTTTCCCGCTCTAAAAGAGCAGGTACGAAAGGAGTACGAATTGACCAAGGCGCGCTTCAAAGTATTGACAGAATAGAAAATAATTTTTTGCTAGTGCAAGTTAAACTTGCACAAAAGAGCTTCGGCGCTTGACGGGACACAGTGTCCCGTCATAGATGCCAGGCGAGAATCTGGCGGTGGGTGTATACTGGCTGCATATGTCTCCTAACCCTGTGGTGCATTTCGAGATGCCGTATCAAGATGCGGCGCGCGTGAGCGCATTTTATCAAGACACCTTCGGCTGGAAGATGCTCCCGCTCGGCGCGGAGATGGGTGAGTATGTGATGGCCCATGCGTCGGAGACCGACGAGCACAACATGGTGAAAAATCCGGGCACGATCAATGGCGGCTTTTACAAAAAGAATTCCGATGCCGCGAACACTAATATCGTCATCAAGGTTGGCGACATTGAGGCTGTGCTGCGAAAGGTGAAAGGCGCTGGCGGGGAAGTGATGGACGGACCGACAGGCATCCCAGGCGTCGGCATGTATGCGAATATCCGCGACACCGAAGGTAATCGTGTCGCACTCATGCAGCCGATGCAGAAATAGTATGGCAACACTCACCCCTTTCCTCTGGTACGACAAGAATCTGAAAGAGATAACGGATTTCTACAAGACTGTCTTTCCCGATATGATCGTGGAGAGCAACGGCCAACTTGAAGAAACGCCGAGCGGTCTCGTGGAGATGGCAACGATGACGATTCTCGGGCAGAAGCTCGCCATGATGACGGCTGGCCCCACGTTCAAATTTACCGAAGCGATTTCGCTCATGATTACGGTGGATTCCCAAGAAGAGTTTGATTACTACTGGGGAAAGCTCTCTGCCGTCCCGGAGGCAGAGCAGTGCGGGTGGCTCAAGGATAAGTACGGCCTCTCGTGGCAGATAACCTCCCAGGCGATGAATCGCATGATGAGCGAGGGCACGCCCGAGCAAGTGGCTCGTGTCGTGCAGGCATTCATGCCGATGAAAAGACTCGATTTCGCCGCAATCGAGGCAGCGTATCGCGGGTGACGTCTGGGAGGTGACACCTCCCTGGGCGTGGTGTGCTATATATACCGCATGCACTCGTTGTCGAAGGAGATACGGAATGACCCAGTCTTGCGTGCGCTCGCGAAGAAATACGGGCCGGTCCAGTGGCGTGAGACGAAGCGACCCTTTCACGCGCTTGTGAGTGCCATCATCTACCAGCAGATAACAGGAACAGCGGCGGCAAGCATCCAGAAGCGCTTTCGCGCTCTCTATGGCGGCAGGATGCCGAGCCCGAAAGCGCTCGCTGCGACTCCTGCAGAGAAGCTGCGGACGGCAGGCGTGTCGCCGCAGAAAGCTCGCTACTTGCACGATCTGGCCGCGCATTTTGCGAGCGGCGTACGACGAGAGCGAATGCTCGCCGACATGACAAACGACGAGATCATCGCGCAGCTCACCCGGGTGAAAGGTGTCGGGGTGTGGACGGTGCATATGTTTTTGCTCTTCACGCTCCGGCGGCCCGACATCTTGCCGACGCTCGACTTGGGTATCAAGAAGGGTTTTCAGATTGCCTATGGCTTGCGCGCGCTCCCGACGCACGCACAGATGGAGCGCATCGCTCGGCCGTGGCGCATGCATGCCTCTGTGGCATCGTGGTATCTGTGGCGCGCCGCCGACGAGGCCAAGCGCGCTCGATAGCACGCCTTTGCGTTCTGCTATACTCGGCGCATGATGAGCGATGGACTGATCGTGCGATCCTGGGCACACGATATCGATACCGTGTTCCGTGCGCTCGCTGCTTCGTCGGATGGTCTGGGTGCCGACGATGCAGCGCGCATACGCGTGCGCACCGGATACAATCGCATTCCCGAACGCGAGGGTGCCGGTCTCATCCAGGCACTCGCGCGGCAGTTCACGAGCCCCCTCATCGAGATACTTGTGTTTGCGGCTCTCGTGACCGCCTATCTGCATGAATATACGGAGGCGGTCGTCATCATGCTCGCCGTCGCGGTGAATGTCGCGTTGAGCGCTTATCAAGAATACAGTGCCGAGAAAACTATCGCCGCCCTGCGGCAGTATGTGCGCGCCACCGCAACGGTCGTCCGCGCCGGAGAAGAAATCGCGATACCTGCCGAAGAAGTGGTGCCAGGAGACATCTTGGTAACACGGTACGGCGAGAAAGTTGTTGCCGATGCGCGCATCATCGAGTCTTCAGAAGCTTCGGCCGACGAATCGATACTGACCGGCGAATCTCTTCCGCTACGCAAGCACGCGGGCGTCGTCGAGAGCGATATCGTGAGCGAGCGGACGAACACGCTCTTCGCGGGGACACTGCTCGTCACGGGCATGGCGCGTTCGGTTGTCGTACAGACCGGTCCTGCGACAGAGCTCGGCAAGATTGCCGCATCGATAGCAGGGACCGACAAGGCTTCGACACCCGTGCAGAATGCCGTCCGTTCGGTGTCGTGGTATATCTTTGCGATCGCACTCGTGATCGTCGGGGCTATCTTCTTCCTTGGCGTGCAGCGCGGCGAGGGAGTGCTCGACATGCTCGTGCTTTCGGCCGCGGTCGCGGTGGGTGCGGTACCCGAGGCACTCCCCATCGCGCTTACCGTCATCCTCGCCATCGGTGTGGCGCGCATCGCCAGGCGCGGCGGATTGGTGAATAAGCTCGAAGCAGCGGAAACGCTCGGTTCGACCACGCTCATCCTCACCGACAAGACGGGGACACTCACGACCGGCATGCTCTCTCTTGAGCGCGTCCTCGAGCGAGCCGCTCTCGTGGGCGACCTGCGTGGAGAAGAGGGTCGCGGGAGTCATCGCGCAAACGCGTTGCTCTCGCTCGCGTACACGAACATCGAAGCATTCGTCGTCGCGGGGGAAGAGAATACCGGCCCGACCTATTCGGGGAATCCGCTCGAAGTGGCGCTCTTGCGTGCGATACACGATCGCGGCATCGAAGATGCACGTCTCCGCAAGGGCGAGAGCGTGCGCGCGTTTAATTCGGCGCATAAGTATTCTGCGTCGCACGATGGCACGCAGACAGTTTTCTTGGGAGCGCCAGACATACTCGCCGATGCGGCCGTCATGAGCGAAGAAGATAGCATCGCATTGCGTACGTTCATTGCCGCACAGAGCGACGATGGCAAGCGCCTGGTCGCGCTTGCAGTGCGTCCCGGACGTCACGAGAAGCTCGATGGGTGCGATTTCCTCGGCGTCTTCATCTTGAGCGATACGATTCGCGAAAGCGTGGCGCAGAGCATCGCCTCTATCCGCACAAGCGGTGTCGACGTGAAAGTGATCTCGGGTGATCTGCCGGGGACCGTGCGCCATGTGGCTGCGCGGGTGGGTATCGAAGCGAGCGAAGACCAGATACTCACTGGCGCGCGTATCGCGCAGATGAGCGATGACGAGCTGCGTGCCGTCTTGCCCCGCATCAAGATCTTTGCGCGCGTCACGCCCGAAGACAAGCTCCGTGTCGGACGTCTCTATCAATCGCTTGGCGAGATGGTAGCGATGACCGGCGACGGCGTGAACGATGCGCCCGCGCTCAAGGCGATGCATATCGGCATCGCGCTCGGCTCGGGAACAGACGTCGCGAAGAGCGCTGCCGACATCGTCTTGCTCGAAGAC
>CAZQNX010000028.1:0-8883 GCA_964595025.1 uncultured Candidatus Saccharibacteria bacterium
CAGCTAGTCGTGGTGCACGGATAGGCAGAATCCCGGGAACCCGGGATGCTGGAATCCGAGCATCACCGCAAAAGCATGGAAAAGAAGACATACGCCGTCGAAATCGCTGGCAAAGAGATGATTGCCGAGTTCAACGACTGGGCCGATCAGGCTAATGGCTCGGTTCTCTTGCGCTATGGCAACAGCGCCGTCCTCGCGACCGCCGTCATGGGCAGCAAGGAATCGAATCTGGATTATTTCCCACTCTCCGTCGAATACGAGGAGAAATTTTACGCCGCAGGAGCCATCCTCGGCAGCCGCTTCATGCGCCGCGAAGGAAGGCCGAGTGATGAGGCCGTCCTGTCAGGTCGCATCGTCGATCGCACGATACGCCCTCTGTTCCCGAAAGGCCTCAAGCGCGATGTGCAGGTCATTATTACGGTGCTCTCGCTCGAAGACTACGATCCCGATGTACTCGCCGTGAACGCGGCGTCGCTCGCGCTCGCGACGTCGAATATCCCTTGGAACGGCCCCGTGTCAGCAGTGCGCATCGGCCTTCAGGAGGGAAACGCGTCATTCATCGTCAATCCTACTTACAAGGAACGCGATGAGGATGGCGCACCCAAAGCAGAGCTCGACCTCCTGGCCTGTGGCAAAGACGGCATGATCAACATGATCGAGGTGGGCGCACGCGAGGTGGACGAAACAGTACTTGAGGCGGGCTTCAAGAAAGCGGCCGAAGAGATCGAGCGGCTCCAGAAGTGGCAGCTCGCTATCGTTGCCGAGCGTGCAGCCGAAAAGATGGCGTTCATTCCACCGTTCGAGGATGACGCGAAGCTCGCACCGCTCTTCGAAGACGTCGTCATGAAGATGTTCGAGGAAAAGAAGGGAATCATCGGCAAAGCAGATTTCGGCAAGGCAAAGTCTGAATGGAGGGCGCATGCGACGACACAATTCCCGGATCTCACGCCATCCATCGTGGATACATACTACGAACATCGCGTCGACCAGTACGTCCACGACCTCGCCATAGAGCACGGGACGCGCGTCGATGGACGCCGCTTCGACGAGATTCGCCCGCTTTTCGCACAAGCGGGAGGCGTCTCGCCAGTCATCCACGGCACCGGCATCTTCTTCCGCGGCGAGACGCACGTCTTGGCAGCGCTCACGCTTGGCGGCCCCGGCGATGCGCAGCTGCTCGATACCATCGAGTATCAAGACACCAAGAAGCGCTTCATGCTCCACTACAATTTTCCGCCATTTTCGGTGGGGGAGACAGGCCGCGTCGGCGGCATGAATCGCCGCATGATCGGTCACGGTGCGCTCGCCGAAAAGGCGCTCCGCGCGGTCTTGCCACCAAAAGAGAGCTTCCCGTACACCATACGCATCGTGTCGGAATGCCTCGCTTCGAATGGCTCTACCTCGCAAGCGACGGTATGTGCCGGCACGCTCGCTCTCATGGATGCGGGTGTCCCCATCACGAAGCCGGTCGCCGGTATCGCGATGGGCATGATGTCTGACCCGAAGAAGAACGCCTACAAGGTGCTCACCGATATCCAAGGCCCCGAGGATCACCATGGAGACATGGACTTCAAGGTCGCGGGAACCAAAGACGGCGTCACAGCAGTACAGATGGATGTGAAGGTCGAGGGTGTGCCGCTTCCGGCGCTCTTCGAAGCATTCGCGCAGGCAAAGAAGGCGCGCATGGAGATACTCGATGTCATCACAAAGGAGATCGCGCAGCCACGCGCCGACATCTCTCCGCGCGCACCCAAGATACTCTCGCTTACGGTGAAGGTCGATCAGATCGGCCTCGTCATCGGCCCGGGTGGCAAGACCATCAACGGCATCCGAGAGCGCACGAAGTGCGATGATATTACCATCGAGGACGATGGCTCGGTGTTCGTCACTGGCCGCAACGGCACTGCCGAGGCCGCGTACGAGGAAATCCGCGCGATGACTCGCGAGTACGAAGTGGGCGAGCGTTTCGAGGGAGAGGTCGTGCGCCTCATGGACTTCGGCGCTTTCGTGAAGATCGGCCCAAATCAGGATGGCCTTGTTCATGTGTCAGAAGTCGCCCCATATCGCATCGACAAGATAACCGACGCAGTACAGATCGGTGATGTCGTCCCCGTCATTCTCAAGGAAATCGATGAGAAAGGGAGGTATAATCTCTCTATCAAGGCAGCCGATCCCGAGTGGGCACGTCGCAAAGGCGTTCCCGAGGGCCAGGGGGGCGGCGGCCGAGGTGATCATCATGGCGGACGACGCGAAGAACGACATCGCAGGATCTAATGTGAATACTCGTCCCGAGGAAGGGAAGCTCGCACCCGCGCCGAAACACGACGCGGGCGTTCCCGCACCCGATTTGGCCAGAGAGAGCGCCATGCAGGCCGATATCCAGAAGATTCTTGGCTCGGTAAAGTTGCCCGAGCGGCGCATTGATCAGAAAGCGCCCGCTCCCAAGGAAATCTCCGTCGCCCCGATCACGCATCATCTCGAAGAACCTGTACAGCAGACAAGTGCCGTCGAGCGGCCGATCGTAACACCAGTGCACACGCTCAAGGACGACATCCAGCACATCGTCCGTGAGGAAAAAATGTCGCTCGTCCGTGCAGCAACCCTCGAAGAGGCTCGCAAGACGCGCGAGAAAGACGAGACGCCATCGTCCGGGGGAGCACAACGCAAGCGACGCGTGACAGGTGTCATCTTCGCGACCATCCTTTTAGTCTCACTCGGGCTCGCGGCGCTCTTCGGAGTCTTCCTCGTCATGAATCATCAGGCGGGCATCGCCGACATCCCGCAGAAGACACTCGTCTTTGCCGAGCAGAATCTCTCACTCCCTATTGAGAACGTGAGCGCAAATACCATCAAGCAGCAGGTCGCGCAGCTGCGAAACGTTCAGTCGGGCTCACTCGGATCCATCACGCGCGTGGTGCCGCTGCGCGCAACGACAACCCCCGATGGCGCACAAGCGCTGTACGAAGCCTCGACGCGTGAATTCTTTGCCGCGATAGGGTTACAGCCCCCCGAAGAGCTCTTGCGCGCGCTCGATCGCGAATTTTTCTTCGGCATCCATAGCGCCGACAAAAACGCCCCCGTCTTGGTGATACCCGTCCTTACATACGACACCGCGTTTGCCGGCATGCTCGATTGGGAGCCTCGACTCAACGCCGAGCTCGCACCTATCTTCACGCTGCTCCCCGCATATAAAACCGACGCAGATGGCATCCCGAGCGAGCGCGCTTTCTCCGACGCCGTGATACGCAACTACGATACACGCATCCTCACCGACGAGGCCGAGACGATACAGCTATACTATTCGTTCCCTTCGCCGCGCATACTCATCATCGCCGAGAATCCATACACCTTCGCCGAGGTGGTAGCGCGCCTGCGTGCACAGAGACGCCTCTAGCATTGCGCGCCTCCGTGCCCGCGCGTATGATAGGGGCATGAAGCACATACCCGAAGACACGTTGGCGGATCTCGAAACGGCTCTCCAGGCAGAGCGCGCGGCGCTTGAAGAAGAGCTTGCGACATTCGGCAAGCGCGTCGACACTGGAGGCGATGCCGATTGGGACGCGAGCTCCGGCTCCGAGGGCGAAGAACCCGCGGCCGAGGATGCCGCGGACAACATCGAAGAGCTCGTCACGAACGTGCCGCTCATCCACGAACTCGAGAAGCGTCACACCGATATAAAAGCGGCGATGCAGCACCTGAAAGACGGCACCTACGGCCTGTGCGAAGAGTGCCACGAAGAGATACCCATCGAGCGCCTCGAGGCAAACCCCGCCGCTCGCACTTGCATCGCACACGCGTAAGTCTTGTTCCATACACAACCCCGTCGCGACGAGAAGAGCTTGTATTTATCCACCGCGCCGACTCATCAAAATAACCCCGAGACGCTAAGCTAGGCAGATGCACTTTGCGCGCATCTCCGGCGGACAGCCTGCGCTTCCGCATGCACACCTCGTATCCGTCGAGGCCGATCTCTCGCGCGGTCTCCATGCATTCTCGATTGTAGGATTGCCCGACAAGGCCGTCGAAGAAGCGCGCGATCGCGTCGCATCTGCCATCAAGAACACGGGGCTCGTATCACCCAAGAGCACCAACAAGAAGATAGTCATCTCGCTCGCGCCCGCCGAACTCAAGAAAGAAGGCTCGGCATTCGATCTGCCGGTCGCGCTCGCATACCTCCTCGCCGCGGGAGACATCGCATTCGACCCGGCAGGCAAGCTCTTTGCCGGAGAACTCGCGCTCGACGGCACCGTACGGCCCATCCGTGGCGCGTTGAGCCTCGCACTCTGTGCGCGCGCGACTGGCCTACAGGAGCTCTATATTCCTGCAGAAAACGCCGACGAAGCCGCTCTCGTCTCCGGCATCACGATCATCCCCGTGCATACGCTCGGGGAGCTCCTCGCGCACATGCACGGAGAGGGCGCGAGCACGCGTATCGCACCGCATATCACGAACGAGGGTATGGAACACCGGGCCGACGACGAGCCAGATCTCGCAGACATCCGCGGCCAAGAGAGCGCCAAGCGCGGACTCGAGATAGCCATCGCGGGCGGACACAACATCGCGCTCTTCGGGCCACCAGGAACAGGCAAGACCATGCTCGCACGCACAGCAGCTGCGCTCCTCCCTCCGCTTTCGGAAGCCGAAGTAATCGAGGTGACGACCATTCATTCGCTCGCAGGCCTTTTGGGCAAGGGCGCGATGCGCAGACCGCCATTCCGCGCACCGCATCACACCGCATCGTACCCTTCGATTATCGGTGGCGGCACCATCCCGCGCCCCGGCGAGGTGACACTCGCTCATCGCGGCGTGCTTTTCATGGATGAGTTCCCCGAATTCACGCGGGACGTGGTAAACGCCTTGCGCGAACCACTCGAAGACGCACAGGTGTCCGTCGCCCGGGCGAGGGGAAGCGCAACCTTCCCGGCCAATTTCATCCTCATCGCCGCGCTCAACCCATGTCCCTGCGGACACTACGGTACACGCCGGTGCACCTGCACTCCGCTCGCAATAGAGCGCTACCGTCGCAAAATATCGGGACCAATAGCCGATCGCATCGATTTGTGGGTACAGGTGGGCGAGATAGCGCCCGAGAGCCTCGCGCAGAAAAACGCCGCGCGCGAGCGTCAAAGCCCCGCGGTACGCATGCGCATACAAAAAGCTCGGGGCACACAGGCCGCACGATTCACAGATAGACACGATGTCTCGACGAATGCCGACATGGGGGCGAAGGAGATCGAGACCCTCGCGTCGCTCACGCTCGAGGCAGAGCAAGCGCTCATCGGCGCGGCACGCTCGCTCAAGCTCTCGCCGCGCGGCTTCCATCGGACGATAAAGATAGCTCGCACCATCGCCGACCTGGCCGACAGCGTCGCGATAGAGCCGGCACACATGCTCGAAGCGCTGCAGTACAGGGTACGGGAGGTGTAGGGGGACGAAAACGATCTGGAGTGTTACTATACAGGATATATGGAACACTTCGCCGGAGGGGAAATGGAGCGGAAAGAGCCAACACCTGAACTACAGATAGTACCCGAAGAGCATCCCGTGGAGGAAAAGCGTAAATTCCCCGAGGGCATTGCAAACTGGCCCGACATCGAAAAGATAGAGGATGGCGACCCACTACCGGGACAAAATCCCGAGGAGAAACGCGCGCCAACGCTGAACTAGGCCACCCTACAAGAATATCCTCAAGAGATTCACTATGTGCTGCCAGATGTGCGGGCTCATGGTGTGATCGGATTAAAACGGGTTGCGCGTGCCATTGCGGATCTCGAAGTGGAGGTGCGAGCCGGTCGATTTACCTGTCGAGCCCACATACGCGATCACCTGACCCTGCACGACACGCTGCGACTCGCCGACGATGACCTTCGATGCGTGCGCGTAGAGCGTCTGTGAACCGTTGTCGTGCTGCACGACGACGTAGCTTCCGTAGCCGCCGTTCCAGCCAGACGGCTTGGCGATGATTACATCACCCGCCGCAGACGCGACGATCGGCGTGCCGACTGGCGCGGCAAGGTCGACGGCGTTGTATCCGTGCACGCCCTGGGTGCGCACATAGCGAGAGAGGGGAGCCATGTAGAAACCGTTCGAGACACCTGCCTCGACGACAACCTGGCGCACCGGCACCTTTGGCCTCGAGCTCGAGGCTGGCGCGGGAGTCGGCTCGATAACCACCTCACCATCAGGAATGATCATGTCGGTCCCGGCCGCAAGCGGACCTTCGATGCCGTTGAAGTTTGCCACTTCATCCGCATCGGCACCGAACTTCTTGGCGATAGAGGCAAGCGTATCACCACTCTTCACCTTGTAGCGGACACCAGTCACGGGAAGGATGGTGAGCGTCTGGCCTACCTTTATCTTGGAGGCCGAGGAGAGGTCGTTCGCCCACATGATGGTGCTCGGGGTCACCTCAAACATCTCGGCGATGGCCGAAAGGGTATCCCCCGGGCGGACAACATAGGTGCTGATGGTCGAATTTTTGGGCTTCACGATGTTGGCCATCGTTCCCGATGGACCCTCGGCGGGCAAGAGGGCAGTATCATCGACAATCGTGACATCGCCACCGCCGCGCGCGGGGGCGGGGACGATATTATGAGCCGCCTGGGGAAGCGTGAGTGTCTGTATATTGTCGGAAGGGGAGGTCGGGGCAGAGGAAAGTGACGCTTCCTTCTTGAAAAAAGACTTGAGATCGTCGATGAGTCCGGCCGAAGCGGCAGAAGGCACAAAGGCAGCCGATACGGCGATGATAGATATCAAGAGGGCGCCCGCCCCTCGGACGTGGCGGCGGTGAGTGTTGCCCTCGCTACGGACACCGAATCCGTGGCTATGATGCTTGATTTTTTTTGCTATAAGCCGTTGTGGGATTTCTTGATACACGCGACAAAGGTGGCCAAATGCGACCACACAGGGTGGGGGGTGTTCAAAAAGTCCGTATTAGAGCGACAAATCGGGCAGATGGTCAGAAATATGGCTTATTTCCTTGCAAAAGGAATGGCCCGGGAAATCAGAATGCCTGTCGCTCCATTAACCCTACCCGGGCATGGTCTGTACGTCAACCGGGTATTTATTCGACGAGTGGACAGTGGTTTTGTCAAAAAATGGTACTATCCACGGGTCTGTGCGCGAGGCCAGGTGCTATAGTAGCCGGGATGTCGTACCTTGCCGGCCTGAATGAACGCCAAAAAGAGGCTGCCGAGCACACCGAAGGCCCTCTTCTCATCATCGCGGGGGCCGGGGCAGGAAAGACCAAGACCGTCACCCATCGCATCGCTCACCTCATGGAGCAAGGCGTGTCGGGGCGTGGCATCCTTGCGATTACCTTTACCAACAAGGCCGCTTCGGAGATGCGGGAACGTCTCCATCGACTCCTGCCGCATGCGCAGGGGGGCATGCCGCTTGCGACCACCTTCCACGCCCTTGGTGCCCGGCTCCTGCGCGAATTCCATGCCGAAGCGCGACTGCCACGAGGATTCGTCATCTGGGACCGCGACGATAGCATTCGTGCCATCAAGAAGATCTGTGAGCGACTCGATATCGGCGAGCCTGCCCCCCGGGCCATCCTGTCTGGCATATCACGACGCAAGGGGGAGGGGGGGAGCGCGCGCGAGCTGGCGGGGAATGCCGGCTCCTTCCGCGAACGGACCATCGCCCAAGTCTGGCACTCATACGACGAGGCCCTTGCCGCAGAGGGTGCGCTCGATTTCGACGATCTCCTGGGGCGTACGCTCGCGCTCGTCCGCGACAACGACGCGGTGCGTGGCAAGCTTCAGGCACGCTGGCGCTACCTCACGGTCGACGAGTATCAAGACACGAACAGCGCGCAAGACGAGCTCGTGCGACTGCTCGCAGGCGCGGCGCGAAATGTGTGCGTGGTCGGAGACGGCGATCAGAACATCTATAGCTGGCGCGGTGCACAGATGGAACACTTGCTCCGCTTCGAGGA
The DNA here is from genome assembly GCA_964595025.1 of uncultured Candidatus Saccharibacteria bacterium. Taxonomy (GTDB): domain Bacteria; phylum Patescibacteriota; class Minisyncoccia; order Phycocordibacterales; family UBA2100; genus UBA10103. The sequence continues at coordinate 7,943 of CAZQNX010000028.1, forward strand.
GCAGTATCCGGGCGCAAAAGTCGTTCTCCTCGAGCAGAACTACCGCTCGACGCGCACCATCCTCTCGGTCGCCAACGCGATCATCAAGAAGAATCGCAATCGCCGCGAGAAGAATCTATTCACCGATAACGAGACGGGCGATCCGGTGCAGATATACGGCGCACGCAACGACATCGACGAAGCGTGGTTTGTGGCACAGACTGCTGCCGCACTCATCGAGACAGGCACGAGACCCGGGGAGATAGCTGTCTTATACCGCGAGAACTTCCAGTCGCGCGTGCTCGAAGAGGCGCTCCTCGCGCATAGCGTGCCGTATCGCGTGCTTGGCGTGCGATTCTTCGAGCGCGCCGAGGTGAAGGACGTCTTGAGCTATCTGCGTGCTGCGCTCAATTCGCACGCGCGACAAGACATCGCCCGCTGCGCAGCTGTCCCGCCGCGCGGTATAGGGAAGGTGACGCTTGAGAAGTTCTTTGCGGGCGAACCGCTCGGTGGCGCGGCAGGCGCGAAGATGACGAGGTTCCAAGACAGTCTCGCCAAGATTGCACACGCGATACGCACACTGCCCGCGAGCGAGGCCGTGCGCTTCGTCGTCGAAGAAAGCGGGCTCGAGGCAATGTTCAAGGAAGACACCGAGCGTGGGAGCGAACGCGGTGGGAACGTCCGTGAGCTCGTCAATCTCGCTGTCCGCTACGACGGCGAGACATGCCCCGAGGGTATTGAGCGCCTCCTCGAAGAGGCGGCGCTCCAGAGCGAGCAGGATTCGCTTGAGGGAAAAGAGGAGCGCATGGGCCTCTCGCTCATGACAGTCCACGCATCGAAAGGGCTCGAGTTCGACGCCGTTTTCGTAACGGGCCTCGAGCAAGGGCTCTTCCCTTCATTACGCGAAGGAGACGGAACGCGCGACCCAGAAGAAGAGCGTCGCCTCTTCTACGTCGCCGTCA
>CAZQNX010000029.1:0-8836 GCA_964595025.1 uncultured Candidatus Saccharibacteria bacterium
AGGGGTATTTTTGCTGCTGCCCCGCGCTTGTGGTCACTAGTCGCATCGGTGCCGTCGCACCGATGCGCTCGCGACCCCGGCTCGCACCCGCATCTGCTGATGCGGGACCCGCTGCGCCTTCCACAACGTCAGAAAACCTGCCGCCCGGCAGGTTTTTCAGTACGTTGTGGACCCTAGCGGATTCGAACCGCTGACATCCACATTGCAAATGTGGCGCTCTACCAACTGAGCTAAGGGCCCGTGGAGGGCAGGATACCAAAAAAGCCGCGCCGAAGCCAGAGGGGGCGCAGCCGCGGAGAGAAGAGAGGCCCGCGCCGGAGGCGCGGGCCTTGTTATCCTGTGGGCCGCAATACTTCGCGGCTTACGCGGAGCGCTTCTTCAGAGCGTCGAGCACGCGGACGTGCCATGCCGAGCGGACGACGCGCGCACTCGGCTCGGAGAGCAGATACGCATCGATCGGATTGACGAGCAGGTCTCTCTCCCCCGAGACACGCACCTTGTAGTACGCACCACCATCGGAGAGTCCGACGAGAAGCCCTTCCATCGGCGCGCCAGAGATTGGGTGCCGAAACCCAATCAGATCCTTCCCAACATGGAGATCGACGACGACCTGCACCATCCCTGCAACCACCGCACCGTCACGGATATGCATCACGAATACTCCTTTTTCTACGAGCGGCCGCAGTCCATCGCTGCGGCTCTAGATGTACAATACGCATATACAGCCGCGCGTCAACGGCGCGGTATACTCGACTCTATGAAAGATACGCTTGCGATGCTCGACACGATTCCTCCCCTCTTGCGCGAGATCGCGGATCCGCCCAAGCGCCTGTATGTACGCGGCACGCTCCCCGATGCGCCGCACCTCAAGTGGCTCACTGTCGTCGGCAGCCGCGCATGCACACCGTACGGGAGGCAAGCGGTGCGCCACCTCATCGCCGGACTGCGCGGACAGCCGATCGTCGTCGTGAGCGGGCTTGCGTATGGTATCGACGCCGAGGCGCATCGAACAGCACTCGACACCGGGCTCACCTGTGTGGCGATACCGGGCTCGGGACTGGATTGGAACGTGCTCTACCCGCGAGCGAATGTTTCGCTCGCGCGCGACATTCTCGCGGCGGGCGGCGCGCTCGTCTCGGAATTCGAGCCCGGGCAGCGTGCCGCCGATTACACCTTCCCCCGTCGCGACCGCATCATGGCAGGCATCGCGCACGCGACACTCATCGTCGAGGCAAAAGAGAAATCGGGTACGCTCATCACGGCACGCATGGCTGCCGAATATAATCGCGAACTTCTCGTCGTGCCTGGTTCCATCTTTTCGCCGGAGAGCGCGGGAGCGCATCAGTTCCTCAAACTCGGCGCGATACCGGCGACAGAACCCGGAGACATATTGAAAACGCTCGGACTCGAAGCGCGCGAACCACTCGCGCTCTCGCTGCGCGACGACCTTTCTGACGCAGAGCGACGCGTACTTTCCATCATCGCATCACCTTGCTCGCGCGACGCGCTCATCGAGAGTCTCGCGCTCCCCGTGCCCGAGGTGCAGATACTCCTCTCGACGATGGAGATCAAGGGGCTCCTCGTCGAGGAGTTCGGCGTGGTGCGAGTGGCGTAGCACATGGTGGTGCATGCAAGCGGCCGCCCCTTCGGGGCGGCCGCTGCTTTGCGCACAATGCGCGTCTTACATCTTCGGGGCGTCGCACTCCTTGCACGACTTCTTGTGACCCATCACCTCGTACACTGCCGAAGCACCAACGAGGACATACACGAGCCACTCAAGCATCGGCCAGGAACCGAGGATCAAATTCACCAGGTTCCAGTTGCCGCCCATGAATCCGCCGAGACCGATGAGACCCCAGTTGAGGGCACCGACCATGGCAAGGATCCACGCAACCATATGAATACTCATAGGTAGATTGGACTCTAAGACTGATAAATTCGACCCCGTACCCCCACAGTATGGAGCTCCGCCCTGGATGCGCCAGTGAGTTATCCACCTACCTCTTCTGTGGTATCATCGCGCCATGAGTCAGCGGATACGCAAGGCCGTGATACCTGCAGCCGGATTCGGTACGCGATTCCTCCCCGCCACGAAAGCCTCCCCAAAGGAAATGCTCCCCATCGTCGACAAGCCGATCATCCAGTATGTCGTCGAAGAGGCCGTCGCTGCCGGGATAGAAGACATCATCATCGTCACGGGTTGGCACAAGAGATCGATCGAAGACCATTTCGACTATCCCTTCGAGCTTGAGAAGCGCCTGCTCGAAGCTGGCAAGGAAAGCCAGGCCGCCGAAGTGCGCCGCATCGCCGAAATGGCGAATTTCATCTATGTGCGACAGAAAGGCCCCTATGGGAACGGCACGCCCGTCTTGAATGCCCGCCACGTTATCGGCGATGAGCCCTTCGCCGTCTTGTGGGGCGACGAATTCATCCACGCGCCAGTCCCCCGCCTAAAGCAGATGATCGATGCGTGGAGCGCGACGGGCGTACCAAACGTATCGGGCGTGCGCGTGCCAGACACCGTCGTCGACAAATACGGCATCGCCGACATCAGTCCCGTACGCGACAACATCTTCCGCATCAACAGGCTCGTCGAGAAGCCGAAGGTGGGCGAAGCACCGTCGAATCTCGCCGCGCACGGCGCATACATCCTCCCCCCGCGCATCTTCGATATCCTCGCGGCAACTCCGCTTGGCAAGGGCAATGAGCTCTGGCTCGCAGATGCCGTAAATGCGCTCGCACAAGAACAAGAGGTGCACGCCGTCGAGATAGCGGGCGGCAAGTACTACGACACCGGCAACAAGCTCGAATACCTCAAGACTGTCGTCGAGTTCGCGCTGCGCCACCCCGATATCGGCCCCGATTTCTCCGCGTTCCTCAAAACGCTGTAGGCTCGCCCACCATGACCCGCCGCTTCTTCTTCGACCTCGACAACACGCTCACGCGCAGCAAGTCGCCCATTCTCCCCGAACACGAAGATCTTCTCGTGCAGCTTGGCGCACAGGCCGATGTCATCATCGTCTCTGGGTCAAGCGAGAAGAACATATGGAGCCGCCTCACCGACAAGAGCCGCGGCAATTACTATTCGCTCACGCAGAATGGCAACCGCGCGTTCGACAAAGACCGCAGGCTCCTCTGGGAACGGCTCCTCTCGGAAGAGCAGAAAGAAGCGGTTCGACGGTTCGTCGTTCTCGCGCGCGCACACACGCCGACAGTCGTCCCCGATGAGAACGACCTCCTCGAAGATCGCGGCTGCCAGATGGCGTTTAGCTTCATAGGTCAACACGCAGATATCGAGCTTAAGGAAAAGTTCGACCCCGATTTCTCGAAGCGCCGGAAAGTGCTTCAGGATCTGCGCGACGAAGTTGCAAAGCTCGAACACAATTTTGGTCTGGAAATCACGATTGGCGGCACGACGAATCTCGACATCTATCTGAAAGGCATGAATAAGGGCCACAACGTCCGCGAACTCATCATGCTCAAAGGATGGGATCCGAAAGAATGCCTCTATACGGGCGACGCGCTCTTCCCCGGCGGCAACGACGACACTGTCGTCGGTGTGATACCGACACACGAAGTGAAGGATTACCACGAGACATACGCGTTTATCGCGACACAGCTCCCCATGGTATGATTCTGCGATGAACCCTGCCGCCCTCTCCATCGCGAATCTCACCAAGACCTACAAGAACGGCACCCAGGCCCTGAAAGGCGTCTCGCTCGAAGTCCCCGCCGGAGACTTTTTTGCACTCCTCGGCCCCAATGGCGCGGGCAAGACGACCATCATCGGCATCACTGCAGGTCTCGTCAATCCGACGGCCGGAAGCGTATCGGTCTTCGGGCACGACATCACCTCGGCGCCCGAAGCCGCCAAGGCACAGATAGGGCTCGTGGGGCAAGAGATCAATTTCAATCCGTTTGAGCGCCCGCTCGACATCGTCGTCAATCAGGCAGGCTACTATGGCGTCTCCCGCGCCGAGGCGATACCGCGCGCACGACAACTCCTCACCGATCTCGGCCTCGGCGACAAGATGGAAGGCAAGGCCATGGAGCTCTCGGGCGGCATGAAGCGACGACTCATGATCGCGCGCGCGCTCGTGCACAAACCGCGCTTCCTCATCCTCGACGAGCCCACCGCTGGCGTCGACGTCGAGCTGCGCCGCGGTATGTGGGAATACCTGAAGAGCCTCACTGCCGAAGGGCTCACCATCCTTCTCACCACGCATTACCTCGAGGAGGCCGAACAGCTTGCCAAACACGTCGCGGTCATACGCAGGGGCGAAATAGTGGCACAGGGTACGATGGCAGACATCCTCGCGCTCCACGACGAGAAACAGCACGAAGGCGGTATCCGCGGCGGCAAGCTCGAAGAAGTGTTTATTCAGCTTACTCAAGATAACAAATAGTATGCGGGCAGGCATCAGGTTCGGGCTCTGCAGCGCGACGGCGCGAAGCCCGAGGAATTTTTCAGCAGAAAAATTCCGTACCGAACATGGAGCCTGCCCGCGATACGACGACACAGTATGACCCCCTCCCAACAATGGACGTCGTTCTACACTATTGTGCGCAAGGATGTCGTGCGTATCTTCCGCATCTGGCCGCAGACGCTCCTCCCGAGCGCCATCACCTCGGCGCTCTACTTCGCGATATTCGGCTCGGTACTCGGGAGCCGCATCGGTGACATGCAGGGGGTCGATTACATGACGTTCGTCGTCCCCGGCCTCGTAATGCTCGCCATCGTGACCACCTCGTACGCAAACACGTCGTTCACCTTTTTCGCGTCGAAATTCTTTGCACGCAATATCGAAGAGATTCTCGTCTCCCCCACCTCACCCGCGCTCATGATCGCCGGATTCGTTGGGGGCGGCGTCGTCCGCGGCATCTTGAGCGGTGTCCTCGTTCTCCTCGTCTCGATATTCTTCACGGGGCTTTCTCTCTCTGTGCACAGCCTACTTATCATATTCGCATTCGCTCTCCTCACGACACTCGTCTTCTCGCTCGCGGGACTCGTCAACGGTATTTATGCAAAATCGATCGACGGCATCAATATCGTGCCTACATTCGTCCTCACACCGCTCGTCTACCTCGGCGGAGTCTTCTATTCGATCCAAGCGCTGCCGCCGCTCGTCCAGACGCTGTCGCACCTGAACCCCGTCTTCTACCTCGTCAACGGCTTCCGCTACGGCTTCCTCGGCATCTCCGATGTCTCTATCGCGCTTGCGGTCTCGATACTGCTCGCAATGGTCGCCATCCTCATCGGCATCAATTGGTATCTCATCCGTACGGGGCTCGGACTCAAGCAGTAATGGTTCAGAGACGCTCAAGCACAAACACGATACGCTCCTCGACTGGCATGACGGGTACTTGTACAACAGGGATGCCATAATCGCGGTAAGCGGCCTCGAGCGCGTCGTGCACGGCAGCCGCCTCTTCGGGGGTCTCGTTGCGTGCGTCATCGAGCTGATAGTGGAGCAAATCGAGTAAGAATACTTTTCGAAATCGTGCGCTCTCCGCCGCCACAAGCAATTCGCGAGACGGCTCAAGCCCCAAGAAGCGATGATACCCGATGTTATCAATGATGCTCCTGTCGAAAAAAATCTTCTCATCACTCGCGGGACGCGCAAGATTCGCGATATCGAGCGCGACGATCTCGGCTTCGAATCTACCTGGCGGCGTGCGTATCTCTTCGAGCGTCTTCCCTACTGCAAGCTCGCGCTCAATGATGACACGCGCCGATTCGTGCACGACAGGTATGCCATCGGCCTCAAATTCGCGGATGAGCGTCGTCTTGCCCGCGCATGGGCCGCCCGTGAGTACATACCAGGGATTCGTCTGCATTGCGATAGTATACGGGGGCCATGCAAGGTGCGCCACCATACCCTAAACGCCTCCGTGGTGCTATAGTCGCGCCACGCCACACCTAGAGAATGAGGAGTAGCATGGCGAGTACCTTGAATATAGCGTGCCTCGCATCCGGCGGGGGGACGACCGTCGCTGCCGTCTTGGGTGCGATCGCATCCGGTGAACTGCCTCACATCCGCTGCGGCCTCGTCATCGCGAGCCGCGCCGAAGCGGGTGTCATACAAAAAGCTCTCGCGGCGGGCATGCTGGCGAAGCACGTCGCTGTCATTCCCCGCCGAGAATTCGCCGATGCCGACATGTTCGGCGATGCAATCATCGACGCGTGCCGCGCACGCTACGTCGATGTCATCATGCAGCTCGGGTTCATACCTCGCATGCCGGGAAACGTGATCGACACCTATCGCAGATCGATTGCGAACCAGCACGGGGGCGGCCTTGATCCCGACAGAGTCGTCATCAAGCAGCCACGCCCAGACTTCGGCGGCAGGGGCATGATGGGCAAAGCGACCCATGCGGCAATGTTCTACTATGGACACGCGTGGATGCAGCGCACCGGGGAGACGACGTGGCATGCCGAGGTAACCACCCATCACGTCGAGAACGGCATCGACACGGGCGACCTCATCGCGCGACGCCTCGTACCGCTCTACCGGCACGACACGATCGACTCATTCGTCGAACGCATCTTGCCTGCAGAGCATCGGCTTCAAATCGAGGTGCTCAAGCATCTTGGTATGCGTGGCAGATTGCCCTCGTTCAAACGGGCAGAGCCGCTCGTCCCGCACGAGATGCTTCCCTGTCTTGCGCGGGCACGCGAAAAGGCGACGCGTGAATTCCCCAAAGGCTGAAGCGGGCACGCGAAAAAACCGAGGCCGAGCACACTTGCTCGGCCTCCTTTCTTTTACCGATTTACCGCGCAAGGTCGACCCACGCGTACCGCAGCCCTTCCCACCGCCTCTCTTCGCGGTAGATTTCTCGACCAAACAAGTGCTCATATGCCGGGAAAAACGTATCTGCATCAGGTGCCTCGGCATCGATCTGCGTCAGGTGGAGCACATCAGCATACTCGAGCGCCATTGCATATATCTGCGCGCCGCCGATGACGAATATCTCATCCGCCCCCGCTGCCGTCGTCGCAACCCGGAGAGCTTCCTCCCACGAACCAACGCATGTTACGGAGGGCTCCCCCCCGTATTTTTCTTCGACATTCTGGCGAGTGATAACTATGTTTGTACGCCCCGGTAAGGGACGCACGGGCAGCGATTCGTACGTCTTGCGGCCCATGACGATAGGGTGCCCCCTGGTGAGTTCTTTAAATCGTTTCAAATCATCGGGGATCTTCCAGAGCAGATCATTCCCCTTGCCGAGCTCCCTGTTGCGGCCGATGGCGGCGATCATCCGTATCATGCGGAAGACTATAGCATCAAAAATAGAGGGGGCCCGCATTGCTGCGAGCCCCGAGACTCCTACACACGCTTGTACGCGATGTAGAAGATGCCGGCGACAAGTCCGGCGAAAAGGAGTGCGCCTGAGGCCAGGAAGGCCTCGGGCCCATCGCCGCCGAGTCGGATGACGGCATGATGTGCCGTCCACGCAGGGACAAGCCCTGCGGCGACGAGGATAGCCGCGTCCGCGGCTCGCGGCGAAAGATGCGGCTGGCCGTAATTTCTGTCTTTCCTGCTTGCCATGGTTTTCTCCCATTTGCAGCAACCCGATACATCTGCGTCGGATCTGCTGGGTTGCATTATATAACACTTTATGGCTGTATGTCAAATTTTTCCGCAGAGGTACCCTAGTGCGCCGGGTGATCCTTCTTGAGCTTCTTGATGTCGCCCGAGAAGACGAGCTTCATCTCTTTCGCTTTCTCTTTCTTGCCCTTGTCTACCACGTCTTTCATGTGCCAACGGCTCTTGCGCGCCTCGACAGGCTGCGCAAGCTGCTCGAACACTATCTGACAAATACGCTCGCCCGGATGTATCTGTATCACCTGGCTGCGGGTGTTGTTGCGTATCGGGAGCGTCAGCGGACCTTCGTAACCGCTATCGATGATGCCCGTGAGGTCGACAGAGAGACCTTTGCGATTCACCGATGAGCGCGGGTACAGAACGGCCATGAGATCGTTCGGCACCTTTACGCTTTCGAACGTGGAAACGAGCACATATTCTTGCGGCAAGAGATCAAAGTGCTGGCCCTGCTCAAGCTCGATCACGTCGAAATATTCGGGGCCATGGTCGCGCAGCGGATCGATCATGAATGCTTCGCGACCGGCGTTTGTCATGCGCCAGACCTTGGGAATGAGGAACGTGAAGCCGAGCCGTAGATCGACGGCATGTGCTTGCACCTGGAACGCATCAAGCGAGGGAGAAAACCCGATGTTCCCCTCTTTCACTCGCGCTAATATCTCGTGCTTGGTAAGGATAGACATGGTGCGATTATAAGACTATCTGTAAGCCAGTAATAGCGGGCTGGGGCTGGTACTGCGCCATGATGAGATTCGCGATATCTTCCACCAATCTCTTATCTTTCTTCTCTGCCCTATCGTAGGCGCCCTTCGGCAGTGCAAACTTCACGGGCTTGTGCGTGTTCTTGCGCTTGAGCATCTCCTTTACTGCATCGTACTGGTTGTCGTACACATGCGCGTTCGATATCGAGTGGCTGTACACGCCGGGCTCGACACCAAGCTTCTGCGCGAGCATCATCTGCAAGAGCGCAAAGCCAGCGACATCGGCCGGAAAGCCCAAGACCATGTCGTTGCTGCGCACCATGTTGTGCAGATTGAGCCTGCCGCCGATGATATTGACGGTAAAGGTGTATGGACACGGGACATTCTTCTTGAGCGTACCACCAAGTCCATCGCCACCCGGATCCCAGGTGACGATCACGCCATGGCGCGACGAGGGATCGGCTTTCAGTAATTTTACCAACGCACCCAACTGGTCGCGCCCAAAATGCTTGCGCCAGCGGTATCCATACG
>CAZQNX010000030.1:0-8631 GCA_964595025.1 uncultured Candidatus Saccharibacteria bacterium
ACGACGGACCCGAGGTTCTCGAGTACTTTCTTGAGGCCCGTCAGGTGTTCGGCGTGCGCCTCGTAGGCGTCGGATTCGCGCACGGCCGAGAGCCCATGGCTCTCGATCTGGCGGACGCGCTCGCGGGTGATGCCGTACTCTTTGCCTATCGCGTCGAGCGTGCGCTCTTCGCCTTTTGACGAGAGGCCAAAGCGGTCTGTGAGCACCTTGCGCGACCGTTCGGGAAGGTCGGCCAGGAGCTCTTTGGTGGTCTGTTTGGGGCTGAACGTAAGCATGGTGCCGGGTTGGTTGACTACTGGGATTCGTGTGGTTTACGTTGTAACAAATACTTGGGATAAAGTCAAATGCTCCCGGGGCACGAGAAGCGCCCCCTTGACTCTCTTTTTGTCTGGGCTATAAACATCGAAGACCTGTGAACGCGAGCTTCATGGGCAGCAACATATCTGGAGGAATCAATGCCGCAAATGCGTTACGAGGGCGTTTTTAGTCTCGAACCCGACACGGGTACCTACGGGTTCATTGTGAACATCACCTCCGGCTTTGGGAAGGGCTCTCCTGCTCCCGAAAAGGTGTTTCTGTCTGGTACCGAAGGCGGCCGTGCCCTAGGTAAGCGCACGCCGCTCAAGGCACTGCATGGGATGCGCGTAGCTTTCGACATTCGGGAAAGCTTCACGCATCCCGGGAGACAGGAGGCGTGCAACGTACAATTACAGGGGTGGTAAAACTCCCCACCGTTCCCCGCATCGGATCCGGGCCCACCTCAAGCCCCCTCTTTCGCAGAGGGGGCCTCTTTTTCTCGCGGAGCGCAAACCACTCGCACTCTCCCGAGAGGCATGATATAGGTACCGTAGTTTCCGCGTTTACATCCACGCATACAGAGGAGTTTCGCCATGGCAGACGATTTGACGAAGAGGCGGTTCGAGAAAAATGCACGCGAAATCCTGGCTCGCCTTTTGCGGCTCGAAGACCACATTCGCGGCCTCAACCACGAAGTCGCGCGGTTGGAGCATTTGCTCGCCGATCAGCTCGACATGCTTGATCGTGTCGGAGCCAATCCCCGGGAGGTTGTGCGGATTCGGCGGGAAGTCGAGGTGGTCATGGACGTCTTCGCGGAGGACAATGTCCTGCCTGCGTTCGACGCCGGCAAGATGTCACTCGACGAGGCGGCGGTCGCACTTGCCGTGCTCGCGGGGTTTTTCGACAAGAAAGACTAAAGCCTGTTGTCGTCGGGTGTGTAGTGAAAAGGGGGCTCCATGGAGCCCCCTTTATCTATCTCTACTGTGCGCGGCACGCCTACCCTAGAACACGAGTTCGCTTGTTCCGTGCGAGCCTTTGTGCAGGAGCACCCACACAGACCAGCTCTCGCACTCCGGGAAAAGCTCCCGGATTCCCCGCGAGATACGCTGCTGTCGCATACCCAGGTCTGCGGCGCGCTCGGCAAAGTAGTGCGCATGGACGCGGATATTCAGGTCCCGCACGTTCTTGTCGAATGCTCCGACATCTGATATCTCAATAGACACGTCTTCTGCAGACACTGGCCCTTCATCGCACGAGAGCGCGGCTGCGACTACCTCGGGCAGATGCTCGGCGATGTGGACAAGCCGCGCATCGCATACGACTGCCGGATTGCGATGGATGATAATGAGAGGCATGGCTGCCACTCTCCTTTTCTGTCCTATTGCTCCTGCCCCCGCAGTACGGTTTTTTCTCCAGATAACAATTCCGCGAGGCATCACCTCGCGGAAGCGGTTGAAGGACAATGGTTTTTCTGGTATGATGCTGCGCGTAAGTTAGCGGCCCTATCGTCTAGCGGCTAGGACGTGGCCTTCTCAAGGCTAAAACCGGGGTTCGAGTCCCCGTAGGGTCACAAGTTGGGATTTTTCAGTACCGCCTTGCTGATTCATCTCGTAAACAAGGGACATTTTGGGAGTTCCAAATTTCTCTCCGTCGAAATCGATTTTTCCTGCGAAGATTCTTTTTTGGAACCTCATAGGGGTGGTCGGGCATGATCATGACGCAATTTTATCATTCCCCATGTTACCTAGCTAACTTGTCGCTCCCGCGAGGCGTCGCCTCGCGGATTTCCCCCTCCCCTATTTTTCCCGTATACTCCCCCTATGTCCCCCAACCCTTTCTACAACGCTCTGGCCGCTATCGCCTACATCGTCGTGCTCGTGTCGTTCATGTTCTTCGGCCCGCTCCAGGGGCCGGACACAGCAGACAACGCAAGCATTTTTAAGCCGATGCTCATGCTCTCGCTCCTCGTGCTCTCGGTGGCAGTGATGGCATTTCTCTTTTTCTACCAGCCGATCACGCTCTTGCTCGACAACAAACGTGAACAAGCGGTGAAGTTTTTTCTCCAGACACTCGGCACCTTTGCCGTAGGAACGGTCCTGCTCGGCATTCTCTCGGTGTTTGTGCTAAATGGGTAGTCTACCTCCTCCCCCATTCCTCGTCCTGCCGTACCAGGAGGTGCGCGGCTTCTTCGGGGTGTGCCATGAGCTCCTTGACGGCGAATTCCATGCGCACACCTTGCGAGCCTTTGACGAGTACGATATCTCCCTTCTTGAGCTCTCGCTTTATTTCTGCCGCAGCACGCGGGACTTCGCCCTGATCATACTGGCGCACTTTGTCTGCCGACAGCCCCGCATCTATCGCGGCTTCGGCTATCGCGCGTGCACGGACGCCGCAGGTGGCGAGCAGCGTGGCAATCTTTCCCGCGCGTTCGCCTACGGTACGGTGCGCTTCGGCGCTTTCGCGACCAAGCTCGAGCATGTCGCCCAGGAGCGCTATCTTGCGTCCGCGATTCTTGATACTGCCGAGCGTATCGAGCGCTGCGAGTGCCGCGACGGGCGAGCTATTATAAGTGTCGTCGATGATGGTGCTGCCGCCAAAGCCCTCGATGAGCCGCATGCGTCCCGGAGTCTGCTCCCACGCAGCGAGTGCGCTGCTTGCCGAGACAGCATCGATGCCGAGCTCGTGCGCGACGGCAACGGCCGCGAGCGCTGCTAGAATGCGCGGACGGCCGAGCGAGCCTTGTATCGCGACAGGGACGGAAAGGCCTTCGCGCTCGACACGGAAGCGCAGGCCGGTGGGCGTGCGATCGGCAAGCTCGATCTCGTCGTGGCTCGCACGGAAGTCGGCGTCGTCGGAAAATCCGTACGAGACGAACGATGCGCGGAACGATTGCTTGAGCTCTTGTGCGCGCGGATCGTCGGCATACACGAAGACCTTGCCGCCCGGGCGCAGGTACTCGATGAGCGAACGCTTCTCATGAAAAACAGCGTGCGCCGAAGTGAAGTATTCAACGTGCGCGGGAGTCTTGGGGACGCCAGTGTAAACGACATAATCTGGCAGAAGCCAGCGCGCGATGCGGCGAATGTCGCCCGGCCTGTCGGCGCCCACCTCGAGCACGAGCCACGCGGGATACGGCTCGCGCAAGCGCAGGAGGCCCTGCGCGAGCGTGCGTATCCATGCAAACGGATTTGACCACGGATTATCGAGCTGCAATATCGCGAGCGGCACGCCGATGTCGCTGTTGAAGCTCTTCTTGGAAGCGGCGACGGAAAGGTGCGGCGCAAGCGCGGCATAGACGGCGTCCTTTGTCGTCGTTTTTCCCACGCTTCCGGTGATTGCGATAATCTTCGGGGCATGGTGCCGCAGCACCAGGCGCGCTTCCCAGGTGAGGAGTGTGACAAGGATGGAGCGAATGAGAGCTTTGGGATCCATATCAGCGATCGGGAGGGATATTGTAATAATGTATCAGGAAATCGGCGAGTGTCGCGAAGGGGCGCGCGAGCGACGCCGATGCGTACTCGACGCCGTGCGGCTCGAGCGCGAAGAGGAAGACAATGAAGCGCGCATCGTGTGCCGGGAAATAGCCGAAGAATGAGTGGAGGTACCTGTCGGTATAGTAGCCGCCACCCCCAGGAATACCTATCTGCGCGGTGCCCGTCTTTGCGGCAATCGAATAGCGCTCCTGCTTCAGGGCGCCTTTGAGGAGTGCTTCGTCGTAGACCTTTACGAGCATGCGGGTGACCGTTTCGGCCGACGCGGGCTTGATGACTTGTGCAGGCTTCGGAATATCGATCGAGCGCGTGATCCCGGTTTCGTATTGGATGCCCGAGACAATATGCGGCTGCGGCATCGCTCCCCCGTTGGCGAGGATGGCGAGTGCACGCGTCATCGCGATGGGCGAGACGGCGAAGCCTTGCCCGAAGGATGCGCTCGCGAAATCGACATCGGCGCGTCCTTCGAGCGCGCGGATGTCGCCGGAGACCTCGTTGGGCAAATCGATGCCGGTCTTCTCGCCAAATCCATACTGCTGCATGTATCGCGCAAAGACGGTGTGCCCCGTCTTGTCCGCGACGAATGTCGTGCCGGTGTTGAGCGACTGGCTCAATATTTCTTGGATCGGGACGACGCCGCGCGCCTTCAGATCAAAATTGCAGATCTTCTTGCCGCTGCGCGTGATGCAGCCGGTGTCTTCGTAGGTGGTCGAGAGCGAGACGGAGCCGGTATCGATGCCGGCGGCTATCGTGAGCGGCTTCATGATAGAGCCCATCTCCCAGCGGCCTTCGACAAGCGGATTCGAGAAGACGCCGGGATCTTTCTCCAGATTGTACGCGTTCGGGTCGTATGAGGGCGTGGCTGCCATGGCGACGATGACCCCTGTTTTTGGATCCATCACGATGCCGCCCGCGATGCGTGTACGATAGGTGCGCGCGACCGCGGCAAGTGTGTCTTCGAGCTGGTGCTGGACGGTGGGCTCGATGGTGGTAACGACGGTTCCCTCGTGGGCGGTCGGATCGGTCGAGAGCGCTGCGCTCACATTGGCGAAGATCTCGGCAAAAGGATTTACGGCGCGGCCGTCTGTCGCCTGCGCGAGGGTGTCTTCGTAGGCGCGCTCGAGTCCATAAAGACCCGCTTTGCGATCACCCTTGAATCCGACGAATCCCACCGCATGCGCGGCGAGATCTTTGCCAGGATAAAAGCGCCACGCGTCCTGTACGAGGAGGACACCCGGTATCTTGAGCGCGCGGATGGGCTGCCCTGTTTCGAACGGGAGACGGAACGCGACTTCTTCGTATGGATCATCGCTTTTCTGGGCGCTTGCGAAGAAGCGCTCTTTGTCGAGTGGATGGATTGCTGCAAGCGAGTCGTACACTTTCTGCGGATCTTCGAGATCGCGCGGCACGATCGCAATGCGCCAGCCGCGCTGCATTACGGCGGCAGGGACTGTCGTCCCATCTTTTTGGGTAAAGAGTATCGCGCCGCGTGCGGTCTCGGCGCTCGCAGTGCCGACATACTGCCCTATCGCGTCGGCGTGGTATGCCTCGCCGTGCACGATTTGCACGAAGTAGAGTCGCGCAATGATGATGAGCGCGAGAAGCGAGAAGAAGGCGCCCCAGACGCGCAGCCGCAAGCGTGTGTCAGTGTGCATGGCTCACGCCTTCGGCGAGTCCGACACTCGACGGAGGATACACATAGGCGGTAGCGACGACGGGCGTGAGTCCGAGCGAATCCATCGACGAGGCACTTATGGATTGTGAGAGCGCGAAGTATTGTTCCTGCAGGCTGCCCACTTCGCCTTCGAGCGCGCTCGCGCGCACGGTCGCTTCTTTGCTCGCGATCACGTTGAGTGCGGTCGCGGCCACGAGATAGGCGTAGGCACACAGGATCACGGCGAGTACAAACGCTGCCGCTTTCAGTATCAAAAGTTCCGCCGGATGTTCGACGGAGAGTGCAGCAACCTTCCTGTGGATGACGGTGTTCATAGTTTTTCTATCACGCGCAGCTTGGCGCTCCGTGCGCGACGGTTGCGCGTGAGCTCCGCGGCGCTCGGCGTCAGAGGCTTCTTCGTGAGGCGGCGGGCAAGGCCCTGCTTTTCCCACGAGACGAAGCGATTCTTCACGATCCTATCTTCTATCGAATGAAAGCTGATGACTGCGATGCGTCCGCCAGATTTGAGCGATTGCCATGCTCCGATGAGACCTTCTTCGAGGCTGCCGAGCTCGTCGTTGACGGCGATACGGAGCGCCTGGAATGTTTTGGTGGCCGGGTGTGTCGCGCCGCGGCGTGCCGGCGCGGGCACTGCCGCGCGGACGATCTCGCCGAGCTCGCGGGAGGTCTCGATAGAGCGGCGCGCGCGTGCCACGACGATGGCGTGCGCAATGCGGCGCGCGAAGCGCTCTTCGCCGAAGCCGTAGATCACGTCGGCAAGCGACGACTCTGCCCACGAGTTCACGACGGCGCGCGCGGTGAGCGCGTGCGGCCCTGTCGCGTAACTCATATCGAGCGGTTCATCGGCGAGGAACGAGAATCCGCGCCCCGCGTCGAGCTGGTAGCCGCTCCACCCGAGATCGAAGAGTATCTTGTCGGCGGCGAGTCCCCGCTCGCGCAGTGCCTCGCCCATCGTGCGGAAATTCGCATGGACGAGCTCGACGCGCGGCCGCGTACCCGCGAGCGCTGCTCGGGTCCGGGCGAGCGCGGATTCATCGAGATCAAACCCGACGAATGTGCCTTCGGTACCGAGCGATTCGCAGATGAGGCGCGCGTGTCCGGCTCCGCCCAATGTCGCGTCGACGACCGCGTCGGCGGGTCGCAGCGCGAGAGCATCGATGCTTTCATGTAATAGAACGGTCTCATGCCCGTGAAGACGGCGGGCACCGGCTGCCGAGGCCGTATTGCCAGGGGAGGGTATCGAATGTGTGCGCATGACGATATGAAATCCCCTAGCAATACGGCTTCACCAGTCTCTCCATCTCTACAAGGCACCGAGTTCGCCGAGCTTTTCGGCCATTGTTTCGGCCTGCTTCTCGATGCGTGCCTTGTACTGCTTCCAGCTGTTCGCGTCCCAGATCTCGACCCGATCAGAGACTCCCGCAAAGACGACGGTCTTCTTGAGCGAGGCAAACTGCTTGTGCACATCTCCGATGAGGATGCGGCCTGCACTATCGGCCTCTATCTCGATGGCTCCCGAGAGGAGGAAGCGATTGAATCCGCGCGTATCGGCTGCCGCGAACGAGAGCTCTTGGAGTTTCTCGGCCACCTTTTTCCACCCTGTTTCCGAGAAGAGGAAGAGACAGCTATCGAGTCCGCGCGTGAGCACCATTTTCTTCCCGAGCACCTTGGCAAAAGATTTCGGGAGCATGACGCGCTTCTTGTCGTCGAGCGTGTGTTCGTATTCGCCGATAAGCATAGGTGTGAAGGTGCAGGAGGGACAGGGTCTGGCGTCCCGTTCTGGCCGCCTTCCCACTTTCCCCCACTGCTTACATATCTTATACCACCTTTTCCCACCGCAAGACAGTTGTCCACACCTCGGGTCGTGTGGGAGATAGACCTCGCCGCCACATACTTCCTCGAACACAGGATTTTCTCGCTAGAAAATCCTTCAGCTTCGCGCCGCCGCGCTGCAGAGTTTCTCGGAAATATGTGGCGGCGAGGTCGGGATTTTTTAACGATGCGGGCGGCCCCGAAGGGGCCGCCCGCATGCCTGTTACGACCTTGCGCTACTCACTGCATGAAGCTCTCGCCGACGAATGCGATACCCAAAAGACCGACGAAGTTTGCGACGAACGCGAGTGGCGCGAAGGCCGCGCTCGATACTCGCGCGAAGCCGAGGAGTGCGATGCCAAGCTCGTCTGGCAAGGGAGAGGCGATGATGATCGCGCCGAGCCCGACCACGATCCATCGCATCGGGCGCATCTTGAATGCCGCGGCGAGTCGGTGATGGCGCATCTCGTAGCGGACGAGTTCGCGGAGGTAGTGCGCGAAGCGGTCGCGGACGAAACGAAACATGATGAAGTCGCCTGCAAGGGAGCCGAGCGCCGCCACGAGTGCTACCAGCCACATGTTGGCATCTTGCGCGATGAGGAGTATCGCCGCGGCTGCCGGTGCCGCCGTGAATATCGAAGTGAAGAACACGCCTGCGACAAACGCGGCGAGTATCCACGCGTCGCCGAAAGTGATGAGGAGTTCGTGGATGGCGCCGGAGCGCGCAAGGAGCACTGCCGCGACTATCGACAGGCCGAGAAGCCCCACGTCCTGCAGGATGTCGGTTGTCGAGAATCGGAGCGGCTGTGCAGTCGAGCGTGCCATGTACGCCAAGTATACTCTATGCGCTCTTCTTGCTACCCTCTTTTGCAAAAACCTTTCGCTCGAGCCTTTCGAAGTCGTAGTTTGGCGGAAAACGTTGCTCGAACATCCGCGTGGCCGGCTCGTCGGCGTATTCTCCGCGCCGCGCAGCGAGGTGCATGGCAAGGATCATCTCTTCGGGCTCGCCCACGCAATCGAGCGGCTTGAATCCTTCGATGCCGAGAATGCTCCTGAAGAGCGGGAGGAGGCGCGTGTCGGCGAAGAGATTGCCCCCGAAGATATCCACCACCTCCTTTTTGGGGAGGAACGCGGCATAGCACGCGAAGAGGAAGACGCATTTCGGACAGCGCTTGCACCAATAGGGCGTGCGCGACAAGAGTTGCACCGGACGCGGGAGCCAGAAATAGGTATTGCAGCTCGTCACAGAGTGCAGGTACTGCGGATAGTGCACGAAGCGCCGCACTATCTCAAGCTCGCTGTATTCGCGCAGGAGCGCTCGTGTTGATATATCGGGTGTTATGAAGCACCGTATGT
>CAZQNX010000031.1:0-2489 GCA_964595025.1 uncultured Candidatus Saccharibacteria bacterium
CGCGTCTCTTCTCGCACAACGCAAACGTGGATCGGCTGAATGATGATCGGCTCGGCAGTATCAAGGGCACGATGAAGACGTTTGCGATGTTCTCGCGTGGGCCTGCGCACCTCGTCGAGAATCTCAAGCGCGGCTGCTTGTCGCCGGAGACACTCGTGCTGAAGGAGGGGGCGAAAGTTATGTTCACCAAGAATGATCCGGCAGGCAGATTTGTAAACGGTACGCTCGGTGTCGTGGAATCGTTCACTCCCGGCGGCGTGCCGGTGGTGCGCACCCGCGAAGGGAAGCGCATCGAGGTGGAGCCCGCCGAGTGGAAGATGGACGACGGAGGGAAGACCCTGGCGCGCATCTCGCAGCTGCCGCTCCGGCTCGCGTGGGCGATCACGGTGCACAAGAGCCAGGGGATGACACTCGACGCGGCGGCGATAGATCTTTCGCAGGCGTT
Source organism: uncultured Candidatus Saccharibacteria bacterium (assembly GCA_964595025.1). Taxonomy (GTDB): domain Bacteria; phylum Patescibacteriota; class Minisyncoccia; order Phycocordibacterales; family UBA2100; genus UBA10103. The sequence goes on from CAZQNX010000031.1 coordinate 446, forward strand.
CGAATATGGACAGGGGTACGTTGCGCTCTCGCGCGTGCGTTCGCTCGAAGGCTTGTATCTCGTGGGCTACAATCAGCGTGCGCTCGAGGTGCATCCGCAGGTGCATGCGCAAGATATCGCTTTCAAGAAGAATTCAGCCGCGGCGCGCAAGGTGTTCGAGGTAATGAACGAGGCCGAGCACACGGAGCTTGCGCACCGATTCGTCCGCGCATCGGGCGGAGATCCGGCGGGCGGTGCGGTGCGCACGCCCAAGCAGAAGAAGGCGCGGCAGAAAGGCGAATCGACGCAGAAGACACGCGTGCTCATCAAGGAAGGGAAGGACATCGCTGCGATAGTAAAGGAGCGCGAGCTTGCGCCGACGACGATCGTCGGACACATCGAAGAGCTTTACATGAACGGCGCGCTCGATAAGCGCGACGTGGAGCGTGTCACCCCGCGCCGCGTACTCGATGGCATGCGCGATATCGCCGAAGCGTTCGAAGCACACGGCACCGAGAAGCTCGCGCCCGCTCACGCGGCGCTCGGTGGAAAGTTCTCTTTCGACGATCTACGCCTCGCGCGGGTGTTGTTGTGAGAGGAGAACAATTATGCAAGGCTCGATTCCTAATATTTGCGCAAAATTTAAAATTGTGTCATGGTGTCCAAATCGTGTTTCGCACGATCCTGAACAGTCTTTTTGCGGCAGTGCCGTACAAAAAGTTCAGGCAACATCGACACCAAAGGTGTCTTGAAAGGGGTTAGCAATGTTCTTTCTCAAACAGCAAGCTGTTCTTCCGGTTCCTCGAGGGTATCGGCACCCTGCCGCTCTTACCCCTGCAGCTCGAGCGAAGTACGCAGACGCACTCAAATCCATCGCTTCGGAGCGACAAGAAGTTTTGCGCGAGATCAGAAACATAAAGCGCCAATTTCGTTGGATAGGGCGGAGTTTTTCGGGATTCTTCGAGTCAGTAGACACGATTGATGCCGAGATTCGTAGGCGCAAGCGGAATCATGAGCGTGCTCATCTCGAACACCGTCTGCGCGTGCTCGAATCGAATGCGACCATGACTCTTCGGTCTCTTGGCGAAGACTGGACGCTACTCGACAAACTTCTCATCGCCCACGACAGAGCCATCAAGGCGACTTTTGATGAGCTGCACGCGCGAGGCCGTATCGTTTGCGGAGGCAATATTTTTTATCCACCGCAAGACGAAAAGGTTAGAGCGGTGGTGTATGCGTTGGGTGAATACTGGCTCGTGTGTGTGCGGCGGGGTGGCGAACCCTGGATGACGACCTCCCCTGCACAGATGACGCGAGGCGAACTCATGGCAATAGAGCGGTATCAGCGCGGTGATTCGCGTCTCGTAACAGGTTGAAAGATATGCGACCGGCGGTTCACTTGAACTGCCGGTCGCTCTGTTTGTGAGGGTGATTTGCGCCCCGCACAGCAGAGTTTACAATGGCAGATATGAAGCGTGGCAAGAAAAAAGAACCCATGACCATAGACCGCCTGGCGGAACTCATGATGGGTGAATTCGGCCGGATTGGTGAGCGGATGGACGCCACCGATTCGCACATAGATACTCTAGATTCCCGCGTGAATCGAATGGATTCTCGTATGGATCGAATGGAATCGAAACTAGACCATATCAACGAGCAGATCGTCAGCATCAATGCCGAGCTCCGCAGTATCCGCACCGAGCTTGACACGATACGCAAGCGTCTCGACGCACTCGAAGACGGTGTGCGCGACGTGCGTGGCTACGCTCGAGAGATAGACGAGCTGCGCGTTCGTGTGAAAATCATGGAAGATTTCCTCAAGACCCACGGATTACAGCTTCCCGCATGACCCTCGTCCGCCATCATCAGAGTTTGCGCCGCAGGATGTACAAGAATCTCGAGCCCTTTCCGCATCCGGCTGCACTCAAGCGATTCCTCGACCACATCATTTTTGTCGTCGGATTCCTCGGCCCTGCGTTCACGGTGCCGCAGCTGTGGCTCATCTATGTCGATCACAATGCCGCGGGCGTGTCGGTCTTGTCGTGGGGTGCGTATGCGGCGTTCA
>CAZQNX010000031.1:2499-6020 GCA_964595025.1 uncultured Candidatus Saccharibacteria bacterium
GCTTCATCATGGCATATTGCATCAGGGCAAATTCAAGGAGCGCGCCATCACCTTCACCTACACGCTCTGGCTCATCGTGAATTCGCTAGTCGCGATAGGGGCGCTCATATACTAGGAGCGTTTGACACCCGCGCCCCGCTCTTCTACGCTGCGTACATGGCAGAGAGTATCCGCAATTCGGTCTGTGAGGAGCGTCTCAGGCGCTCGCTCACGCAAGAAGAGCTCGCTGAGAAAGTGGGCGTAACGCGCCAGACCATCATCGCGATAGAGAAGGGAAACTACACCCCCTCGGTGCTGCTCGCTCTCAAGATCGCCGGGTACTTTAATCTCCCGGTAGAAAAGCTATTCTGTATACACCATGCACGCTAACCGCACTGTCGAATACGTCATCATCGCCGCCCTCGTCGCGGCGGCATTCGTGCTGCTCGATCCGTTGCACTGGTGGATGCCCACGATGCTCCAGATGAGTGCGCTCGCGCTCCTCGTCGCGGCATTCGCGGCGCTCGCCGCGTTCCTCGTGCGCGAAGAGGCGCGCGACGAGCGCGAAGCGCAGATCCGCTCGTCTTCCGGTCGCGCGGGATTCCTCTTGGGCGCAGGCGTGCTTGTCGCAGCCATCGCCGCGCAGGCATTCATGGACATGCTCGATCCCTGGCTCGTCTATGCGCTCCTCGCGATGGTCACAGGCAAGGTGGGCGCGCGCATCTACCTTGAGCGCGAGTAGCCAAGACCTGTGGAAAACTGCGTGTAAAGTAGACTTTACATATACGCAGGGCTCGCTATACTTCTGTGCATACCAGTTCACCTATCGGCATATGCCCACTGTAGCACTATGGATTATCGGAGTACTCATCGCAGGCGGCGGCCTGTGGTTCGTCGTCGCGCCCAAGGCAGACACGCCCGCGCCAGTAGCTCCTGCAGGAGAGAGCATGCAAAAAGATGCTGCCATGGAAGCTGCCGCGATGATGGAAAAAGACACGGTGGCCATGGGCGAGCACGAGGGCTCGATGATGGCAAAGCCCGACGCGATGCAAAAGGACGGCGCGGCGATGAAAGGAGAGAAGACCGCCATGATGGCAAAGGCAGGCTCATACCAGGCGTATGCTCCCGAGAAACTCGCGATGGCGGCCGAGGGCAAGGTCGTACTCTTCTTCCGCGCATCGTGGTGCCCCTCGTGCCGCACGCTCGATGCCGATATCAGGGCGCATCTCGAGGGGATACCCGCCGGCGTGACCATCCTCGATGTCGACTACGATACCGCGACCGCACTCAAGCAGAAATACGGCGTGACATACCAGCACACGCTCGTGCAGGTGGATGCGCAGGGGAATCAGCTTGCCAAATGGAGCGGCTCGGCTTCGCTGGCAGACATCGTGAAGAAGATCATCTAGCCTATGATCCTCGCCGCTGTCTCGTTCGTCGCGGGGCTGCTCACGGTCTTGGCACCGTGCACCCTCGCGCTCTTGCCGGTCATCGTCGGCGGCACGCTTAGTGGCGGGACGAGCACGCGGCGCATCATCGTCGTGACAGCCTCGCTCGGCGTTTCGGTCATACTCTTTACGCTACTTCTAAAAGCGTCGACCACACTTATTGCCGTACCGCAATCATTTTGGCAGGGTGTGTCTGGCGGGATTATTGTGCTCTTGGGTCTTGCGATGGCATTTCCAAGGTTGTGGGATGCTATCCCTGGTCTTGCACGGATAAATCGCGCTTCGAATGTCGCACTTGCTACGGGCTACCAAAAGCAAAGCATCATGGGCGACATACTCACCGGCGCTGCGCTCGGGCCGGTGTTTTCAAGCTGTAGTCCCACCTACTTTTTGATTCTTGCAACGGTGCTGCCGCGAAGTTTTGCGGAAGGCATCGTGCATCTTGGCCTTTTTGCGCTCGGACTTTGCATTGGTCTCTTTGTTGTTGCGTTTGCGGGCGCAAAGCTTTTGGAGCGTTTGGGTGTGGCTTCGGATCCAAACGGATGGATAAAGCGCGGTATCGGGGTGCTCTTTCTTGCGCTCGGCGTTGCTATCATATTTAGCTACGAAAAAAAGCTTGAAACATTTGCCGCAGAACACTTTTTCGATGTAACAAAAGTGGAACAAGTCTTGCTTAATGCAACGCGCCCCGAGGAGGGTGTGCACCTGCCTGCGGGAGGAGATACTACCACTAAGCAGTCGCGCTTTCCGCGTGCTCCCGAGGTTACTAATCCAAGTGGGTATGTAAACACGGGTGGGAAGCCCATCACCTTTGGTGAGTTTGTGGGCAAGGATGTAGTGCTTGCCGATATCTGGACCTATAGCTGCATTAATTGCCGGCGCACACTCCCGTATCTAAAAGCGTGGGACGAAAAGTATCGTGCACACGGATTGCGTATCATTGGTATACACACGCCCGAATTTGCATTCGAGAAAGTGCAGAGCAATGTAGAGGAGGCAGTGCGTAAGTTTGGATTGAAGTACCCCAGTGTACTAGACAATGCCTATGGCACTTGGAATGCGTTTGATAATTCGTATTGGCCGCGTAAGTATCTGATTGATATCGACGGATTTATCATCTACGACCACGCAGGCGAGGGCGCATACGAAGAAACCGAACGCGTGATACAGGCGGCCCTTCGCGAGCGCGCGGCGCGCCTAGGTATTCCTGATACTGTGCCCACCGATATTGTTGATATTCGAGCGGCAGCTACGCGCGCAGGGAGTCCCGAAGTGTATTTTGGTTCTGCGCGGAATGAATATCTTGCAAACGGAAATCCGTTTATGAGCGGCGTGCATACGTTTGCGCTTCCCACCGAAGCGGCGCTCAATCGTTTGTATCTTGGCGGTATCTGGAATATTGAGCACGAATTTGCGCGCAGCGCACAAGAGGGGAAGATTGTGTTTCGCTACTCGGCTAAGAGTGTGCACTTTGTCGCTGCTTCGCAGGCAGGGGCCACCGTGCACATATTGATTGATGGCTCTCCTATTGCGCAAACAATGGCGGGCGATGATGTGCTTGATGCTTTCGCGACCATCAAAGACAACCGCCTATATACACTGGTGAGTGATGAATCTTCTGCGGTACATACCCTTGAGATTCAAGTGGTGGAGGGAACACTGGATGCTTATACATTCACATTCGGCTGATATGGAAACAGCAGTATTCGGCGGCGGATGTTTCTGGTGCACCGAGGCGGTGTTTAAGATGCTTCACGGTGTTTCGCGTGTAGAGCCCGGCTATGCTGGTGGGCGTGTAGAAAATCCAACGTACGAGCAAGTATGCGCCGGCAACACCGGGCATGTAGAATGTGTACAGATAGAGTTTGACCCGGCTCTCGTGTCGTACCGCACGCTCCTCACGGTATTCTTCGGCAGCCACGATCCGACGACTCCCAACAGGCAGGGCCACGACGTGGGCGAACAGTACCGCTCGGTTGTTTTCTACACCACACCCGCGCAGCGTGCCGAGGCAGAGAGCTTCATCCACGAGCTCAACGATTCGAGTGCAGACGGAGAACCGATAGTTACGAGCGTGGAGCCACTTGAGAAGTT
>CAZQNX010000031.1:6030-8529 GCA_964595025.1 uncultured Candidatus Saccharibacteria bacterium
TTACCAGGCCGAGGATTACCACCGCGATTACTACGCCCGCAACACGAGTGCGGGGTACTGTCAGGTAGTCATCAATCCGAAGCTTGAGAAGGTGAAGGAAAAGTTCGCCGAGCTCTTACAAGAACAGTACACTCACTAATATGAACGACATGCCAGAACACGAGGATGGATGGAAAGAGAAGCTCTCGCCCGAGGAGTTCGCGGTCTTGCGTGAGAAGGGGACCGAAGCACCATTTAGTGGTGAATATGTACACGAAGATGCTGATGGCGTGTATCGCTGCAAGGCGTGCGGGAATCCTTTGTTTACTTCTGATGCCAAATTTGATTCGGGTACTGGTTGGCCGAGTTTTGATAGCGCTATCGAGGGTGCCGTGGAACAGCATACTGATACTTCGTATGGCATGACACGTGTCGAGACCACCTGTGCTCGCTGCGGTTCGCACCTAGGTCACGTGTTTGACGACGGCCCGACCAGTACCGGCAAACGCTTCTGCATCAATTCGGTGTGCTTGAATTTGGAGGAGCGGTAATGTGTCCCATTCTTACAGGAGGTACACTTTTCCCTCCGCGAGGCGACGCCTCGCGGAAGACAAAAGACGTTCGAATTTCAGAGGTATGTTCGCTATACTGATACCCATGAAGCCCCCAAGCGAAGCAGTGCTCAAACGCGTATACGGATATGTCTTCGCTCGGGTGTATCCGCTGTATATCGCCAAGGCAGAAAAGAAAGGTCGTACCAAAGAAGAACTGCGGAAGTATTGGCGCGGGAGCAGGACTTCATCGAAGGATTCGAAGTTAACCGAGGCGTTTGCCTCATAACCTATGCAAAAAAAGAATCATAACTTGAGCCGTCGGGCCTACTCTGCTACGCGCTCTTTTCTCAAGTATTGGAATCGTTCGGAATCTGCTACCGCAACCTCCCCAAAGAGCGGTCTGAAGGTTGCGTTCATTCATCACGAGAAGAAAATCGCGACGGGGGCGCATCACGCCAACCAGCTCATGGCGGACGCGCTCGCGGAACGTGGTGTGCGCGTGCGTAATTTCTTTCCAAAATGGCAATTGGCCGACACCCCTGTGCATCTCAAAGGAATCGCCAACATTCTGTTCTTTCATTCGCTCTTGGAGCATAAGGAAGAAATATTGAAAAATCACATCATCCAAGGCACTACATATACGCCCTTGCCATTCCTTTCATTCGGCGTGCCAGTGGTATGTCATTTCGGATCGACCATTCGCGGTTATCTCGAAGCTGTGCCCGCTACAAGCAATCTCTCGGAGGAGGAGCGAGGCGTCTTCAAGGAACTCGTCAGGCTCGGCATCGTCCCAGAATTCGATCTCAAGACGTTTCGTCCCATGGAGGATGTCGCGGATATTGAATCCCTCGTCGCTTCGCAGGCGACCGCGTGCGTTGCTACCTCTCAAAAGGTGAAGGATGAGTTAGTCGCTATGAACACTCCGGAAGATCGGGTGCGAGTTATCTATAATGCGATTGAGGATTATTGGTTCGCAACCTCTCGCCCCGAAAAGGTTCAGCCACCGCACCTGGTATTTTTGGGGAGACTCGGCAGTGACGTCTTCACGCTCAAACTCAAAGGATTCTCCCGCCTTGTCATCTGCTTTCGTGCATTCCGGGTAATACCAAAAACGACTGTATGCATAACAGCGAACAGGAAACTCAAGGACTGGCTGAGAGTTTCTTTCCCTAGACACTACATGTTTACGAACCTCCGAAGGGATCTGATCCCCGGTGCCCTTGCGCCCCTTTACGGCAGCGTACTTTTTCTGTCTTCGCGTTATGAAGGGTTCTCACTCAGTCTCATCGAGGGTATGTCTCAGGGCCTCGTGCCGATCGCGTACCCCGTGGGCGTCGCGCCCGAGATTATACAAGATGGGGTGAATGGATATATTGTCCATACGCAGGAAGAGGCGCGTGAGCGGGCCGCAGAGCTTCTTGCGGATGAGCAAAAGCGTCTAGCAATGGCAGCATCCGCTCAAATGAGCGCGGCGCCCTTCCGCAGCAAGAATATAGCGGGTCAATTATTGAAGCTCTATCATTCGTTGCGCGAGGAACGAAGAACGACGAACGGAAATGGAGTGCAGTAAAAGCGCGGCCTGCGTCACTTTTTGCTAGAGTAAAAAGTGCGTGATCGGTTATATAGGGAATTTTACGGCACCCTTCTTTTTTCTCGACTGCTTTCAAGTCTATCGTTCCAGATAGTCGAATCCCAGGTGGATGTTCGCTATACGGCAGTGTCCGCTGTGCCGTTCTGTACGCGACGAGAGCGGCAGTTTTCGGGGACTTTCAGGTTGTCATGACTTCCGCGAGGCGACGCCTCGCGGATTGAGAAAGCCTGCCGCGCGCCGCTCTTCTCCACAGACCACCAGCTCGATTCTCGCGAGAGCGACCCCGGGCTTCAGGGGTGGCCGTCGTTTTCAGACCCTGCCGTCGCAGAAAATATTGGCACCCGGCCAGACGACTCGCTCGGCATGCGCCGGACC
>CAZQNX010000032.1:0-8394 GCA_964595025.1 uncultured Candidatus Saccharibacteria bacterium
GCGCAAAACGAAGCGCGTCTGCGGCATCGGGCCTTCTTGGGCATCAACGACGAGCAAGACACTGTCGATACTGCGCAACACGCGCTCGACTTCTGATCCGAAATCCGCGTGACCTGGCGTGTCGACGATGTTGACCTTGGTCCCCTTGTATGGGAGCGAGGCATTCTTGGCATAGATGGTAATGCCGCGCTCGCGCTCGAGATTGTTGCTATCCATCGAGACACCCTCTTTCTCGGCGCCGCACTGGCGCAAGATACCATCGGTGAGCGTGGTCTTGCCGTGGTCGACGTGCGCGATGATGGCGATGTTGCGGATTTCCATACTGGTTTTCAAAAGAAAATGCCTCTGCGGAGGCACCGTGCGCACATTGTGCGTGAAAGAGGGATAAAAGTCAACGCGCCCCAGAGGATGCGTTGAGGGGCGCGTGTAGCAATGCTGGCTAGTGGGAGTCGGCGGGAGTCTTGTCCTTGCTTCCGTCTAGCGTGAAGAGTGCGTCCGGCTTTATCTTTGCAAAAACGAAGAGGTAGATGATCTCGAGGATGCCGAACGTGTTGAGAATCAGGAGACCGATAAACCATCCGTACTCCTTGCGACGTGCTGCATGCCAGAGCGCGAGACCCTCCCACAAGAGGGTCCAGAGCATGAGGATGAGCATGAACGAACCCATGCCGCTAAATATCGTGCCGCCGAATCCCATGTGAAGAGGTTCCATACGCATCTATGACTGTTTCGGCTCGTCGGGCACAGCGGCAGACTCCTCTGTGGGAGAAGCATCAAAATGCTTCTTCGCTTCGCCAAACGCGGTCTTGAGCTGTTCGAATGCGCCCACAAAGCCCTTGCCCACCTCGCCAGCGGCGCCAGCGCCAGCGGTGCTCAAGCGCTCGGCCTCGGCTTTGGCCGTTGCGAGCTTTTCTTCGAGTCCTGGGCGAGCCTCTTCCCACTTCTTCTGCGCATCAGATGATGCGCCCGAGAGCCACGAGGCGACGTCGCCGAAGAGCTTCTGTGCGTCGTCCTTGAGCGTTGATAAATCGGGGGTCTTGTTTGTGTCGTCGTTCATATGGATTCATTGTACACCGGTGCCCCGTGGCCGCAAGCACTACCCCTGTATCTCGATGCCGCGAACGATGACGGCCTCGAGCGGGCGGTCTTGCGCAGACGTTGCGCACCCACCTATCGCATCGACGACATCCATCCCGGCAGTGATGGTGCCGAAGACCGTGTGCTTGGTGTCGAGGAAGCTGTTGTTCGCGGTGTTGATGAAGAACTGGCTGCCATTGGTATTCGGCCCTGCGTTTGCCATCGCTATCGTGCCGCGCGCATTGTGATTCTGTGCGTGTATCTCATCAGCAAAGCGATACCCGGGGCCGCCGGTGCCCCATACGGCAGCCTGCGCATCGTCTTTCGTCAGCGGGTCGCCGCCCTGAATCATGAAATCGGCGATGACGCGATGGAATTTGGTGCCATCGTAAAAACCGTCTTTTGCGAGCTTTGCGAAATTGGCGACGGTGTTCGGCGCGTCTGATGCGAGTAATGCGAGGGTGATATCACCCATCGAGGTGCGTATAGTGGCATTCATGCGGGTAGCATACCACACTAATCCTCGTCTTTCTCGTCATCGTCGAGTTCGGGCACAGAGAGGAGTATCACTCCCCGCTCGCGCACGTCGCTCGTGCGTCCACTGTATTCATCCTCTCTCGCTTCCTCGTGACGATCTTCGTCGCGCGCTGCCGGGACTGACTCTGGGATAATGATTGCAGGAGCAATCTCTGCTTCGGCGGCCGGCATCGCCGTCATCATGGCAGCCGTGTCGGAAGGGATTGGTGCGGCACCTCGGGTGAAAGCGGAATCGGTGATGGTCGCTGTGGGGGTCGCAGCTGGTGGTGCGGCGCGCACCTTGGAAGAGCGTTTCGGGGTTTCGTCGCGTTCGATAGTGAAGCCGGTGCGTGAATGAATGGCCCTGCTCGTCTCCGCGAATGCACGGATTTTCTCTGCATCGCGCAAGGTCTTGCGCACGCTTGCGCGCGCCTCTTCTCGCGTCGTGCGCGCGTCGTGCGCAGCTATCGTGCTGCTCGCCGCTTCGAGCTGAGCAACGACGGTCGCTTCTGTGGAGCTCGCAAAGGCTTCCCGGGCGGCGCTTATGTGTTCTCGCGCGTGCGCAAGGCTTGCCGCAGCGGCGCGGCGGTACGCGTCATCATCTTTTTCCTGGACACGCTCTTCGGCACGCTCGCGGACCTTGGCAAAGGTCTCGCGTTCTGCACGAATCGTCCGTGCGAGCGAATCATCGGTGTCTGGTGTATCAACAAGCGCCACGATGACACGTTCGTATTCCGAAAGGCGAGCCTCGAAGCGTGTCGCTGCCTGGGCGCTCTCGATCGGGTCGCCTCCTGCTGCCTCTTCGATCGAGGCGGCAGCGAGCGTGGCATGCGCGCGGAAGTTGTCTCCGATGATCCGGCGTTTCTCGTCGTTGAGTTTTTTCTCGGCGGCGAGCGTGGCCGCCTCTTTGGCGCGTTCGTCGGCCACCTGCATCGCCCATTCGGCTTTCTCTCGTGGCGAGGACGCAAATGCGCCGCGCAAGGGTTCTGTCACCTTCGTCTTTACGGCGTAGAGCGCATCGCCGGGGAGTGCGCTCTCGGCCGCATACGAGACGCCCGCCGAGGACGTGAGCACGGCCCCGATAAGGACGAACGCGAGCGCATGCCGCGAGAACAGCATCGAGAGGACCGATACCGGCGACAGGCGCTGCTGCGATGCGCGGTGCGGATGCATCCGCATGTATGCGCCGACAACGCGACGCATGCGCGCACGCTCCGCCTCATTCAGCGAGATCTCTCTTGAGCGGGTATGTAGATGATGATGAAAAGGGTTCATGGTGTGTCGTTTGTGCAGAGTGAGCGAAGCTTGGCGAGGGCGCGGAAGATGCGGACAGACACGACGTTCTCCGAAATTTCGAGAAGATCTGCTATCTCACCTATCTCGAGTCCGTCGATATATCGAAGCGTGATTATCTCGCGGTATGCGGGAGAAAGCTCGGGCACGCGCGAGAGCACATCGTCGACGAGTGCGCGCTCATCGAGAGCCTCCATCGTCTCTTCGAGCGAGCCCTCGGCCATGAGCGCCTCGGTTGCCGGAGCGCGAGTCTCGTCTTCGAGCATCTCGTCGAGCGAGCCGGATTTCTTGCGCCGATATTCGTCGATGATGAGATTGTGCAGGATCCGATACAAAAAGCTCTTGTAGTGCCGCACCTCATTCCCCTGCGAGACATGATCCCACGCGCGCAAGAAGGCATCCTGGACGAGATCGTACGCCCGCTCCCTGTCGGAAAGGCGGAAGTACGCATGCCTGAAGAGGCCGTCTGCGTAGGCCTCGAACGCCTCGCGGAATCTCGTCTCTTCTGACGCCATTGTACTATCCTAGCAGATAAGACGGAGGGCGGGCAGCATTCTTACCGTCTTGTGCATGTCTGTCGAAACGCGCTGCGTCACCTCCCGGCGCCTTGCCGTTCCGATAGATGGTGAATACGGCCGCAAGCAATGCGAGGAGCGCGAGCAAGAGGAAGAGGCGATTCATCGCTTGCATACACTGCATCGTACCACGAGGCACGGAGATGTTTCTATGGCATCATGTACGCATGAGCGATGTTTCTTTCCCATTGCGTATCAACAAATATCTGGCACTCCAGGGCTTGTGTACGCGGCGCGCGGCCGATACGCTCGTCGCCGAGGGGAAAGTGCGCATCAATGGCCGTGTCGCACGCGTGGGCGAGCTCGTGCGCGAGAAAGATGCGGTGACGGTCCGCGCGCAGCCGCGTACCTATCGCTACTATGCCTACCACAAGCCGCGCGGCGTGATTACGCACTCGCCCCAAGGCGATGAGGTGGCGATCGAGGATGCCATACCCGCCCGTGGTGTCTTCCCCATCGGTCGTCTCGATAAGGATTCGTATGGGCTCATCATCCTTACCGACGACGGCCGTATTACCGACGCGCTCCTCAATCCCGCACGCGCGCACGAGAAAGAATACGAGGTCTCGACGCGCGACCAGCTCCCGCCGGGATTCAAGCGCGGCATGGAGCGAGGTGTCGACATCGGCGGATATCGCACCCGGCCGTGCGCAGTAGAGACACTCGGTACGCGAAAATTCTCGATTACGCTGACCGAGGGCAAGAAGCATCAGATTCGCCGCATGTGTGGCGCTTTTGGCATGAGTGCCACCGAGCTCAAACGCGTGCGCATCATGAACATCCGCCTGGGTAGCCTGAAAGCCGGAGAGCTCCGCCCCCTGAGGGGAGCAGAGCTCTCGATTTTCTTGGAGTCACTCGGGGTACGAGGCTAGCGGCGCTTCGCGGCCTTGACTGCGAGCATCGTCGCCTTCACGGCAAGACGCTTCTTGGTCTTGTGCGAACGCGACTTCTTCTGCCTGATATCGACGTATTTTCTTTTTGCCATATAGGTGCAGCATAGCGCATTGTGTGCCGGTGAGCAACGGCATGTACGCGTCCACCACATATTGCACTCCTCGGCTGATAAGTTCCTCACATAGTACTGCAAGGGGGCGAGCATCCCCAATGACTGATGAGGACGTTCGGTGTTGTACCAGAGGAGCCAGTCGATGAGCTTGGTGAGAAAGTCGGTGGCAGTTTCTGATGAATGCCTGGTGTACGCTCCCCCAAAGGCGAAGCGGTCTTCGAGATTGATGGCAGTGGAGTGCAATATGTATGTGAACTTGTTTACGAAAAAATCACCGCTCTGGGTAAAATCCCAAAGCGGTGATTTTGAGAATCGGAGCGCCCACTCACAGAGAGCAGACTTCTCGGCAGAGGTGCGCTGCGAGAGGTCGGGGACGACTCCTGCGGACCTTCATGTAGAGCATGGCGCTCACACACTTGAGAAACCAGGGTATCTCCCAGCCGATTTTTGCTCCGTAGAACGTGCTCGGATGCGATTGTTGCCCGACAACAAGCCAGGACTGCCCGGGTTCGCGCATGAGCACGATACCGCGCACACGTGTCCCGTCGAGAGGAAGACGAAAGAGTGCGAGGATTTCACGCGCGTCATCTTTCCTCTTTGACTTCTCGACGAGTTTCTGATCGCGCAAGAATCTCCTCACCGCATGACTTTGCCGCGCGTCATCGAAGCAATCTAGCGTATATAGAGATTTCATCACTGGAAGAAAGCGTTCGGCAACGGCTATGCGCCGTGTACACGAGTGGTACGTCATGGTGCCCTCTTAGGCTAGTTTTATTCTGGACACCATCCTACTCCTGTCTCTAGGGTGCGCAAGCGCTAGCAAGTGCCGCCCTGTGGACATGGGAGTTCGTACGCAAAGCGCCGCTCGTCTCCTCTGGAGACGAGCGGCGCATTAGGGAACAGGGAGCCACCGACGCATATGCGCGATGCCATGCCGCAGTGCCTTGACGTCGCCCCACGCAAGCCGACGATTCGTACGAGAACCCGCATAATCAGCGACGAGCACGAACGCGATACCGTGACGCCGACAAAGGGCGCGTTTTGCTCGTACGCGTTTTTCCGCCCGTGCTTCGACTTCGGCAAATTCTAGCGCGGTTCGCCTCCAGTATTTACGCATGATTCGCGTACCGCGTTGCGTCACTTGGACAGCGAACAGGCGCTCATCTCGAGGCATCTTGACCCAAAAATCGATACCACCAGAATCCTCGAAGCGCGTCGCCGGGATCACATACCCGCGACGAAATTTGAGATCTTTGCGACGATGCGTATATCTGAAGCCGTGGTATTGAAGCGACTGCAAAAAGACGTGCTCCCGTCGCGGGAGTCCGCAAAAGACTGGTGGCATGCGCGAATACTCCTCTGCGAAGCTGCCTTGTGTTCTCTCATTAAAATGCTATAATTATCCTCGATAGTCAATACTCGCTAGAACATCATTACCATGGCATTCAGAAAAGGGGGATTCGGGGGAGGGCAGCGCGGCGGTTTCCGCCCTGGCGGTCGTCCGCAGTTTGGGGGAGAACAGAGAGGCTTCGGTGGTCCGCGAGGCGACGCGTCGGGCGAGCGCTTTACCGCAGTGTGCGCCGATTGCGGCAACACCTGTGATGTGCCGTTCCGCCCGAACGGCAAGAAGCCCGTCTACTGTAAAGCATGCTTCCAGAAGCATCACAGCGACACCCGCGGTGAGCGTGATTTCTCACGCGGCCCAGCACCGCGCACGTTTGAGCGTCGCGAACCGTCATTCACGCCTGCGCCACGCCCGGCAGCACCCGACCATCGCATCGACACGATCATGCGCGATATCGCCGCACTCACTGCCAAGGTAGATACGCTGATGCGCCTCGTGGCAGAGCAGGCGACACCTGTCTCCGCACCGAAGCCCGAACGTGCTCCCGCACCAGCAAAGAAGGTTGCGAAGAAAGCGGCGGTGAAGCGCAAGAAGTAAGATCAAAAGACATAGTCGGCGAAGCCGCGACGGGCACATTCGTGCCCGCCGCGGCTCTTCTTGTGACACATCACTCCATCTCGATCTCAATGCCGCCAACCTTCTGCGCGACAACATTGTAGACCCATGCGGTGACGAAACCCATCACATATCCCAAGACACCATAGAAAACGGCGAGTACGACAGGCGCACCGATGCCGAATGCGAAGGATTCGAACGCCGTGTACGTTTCGGATGCTGGCTCGACGAGCGAGACAACGAACACGAAGAGCCCGAACACGAATCCAAGTATCAGGTACATGAATCCGAATACCTTGGCGAGCGATTTCCCTCCGACACGCTTGATCTGCATACAACTACGATGCTTGTGTGGTATGCGCCAATGGTAGCACACAAAGAGGGGGGTTCGAACGCACCGGATTGACATTGGGAGCAAACCAGATTTTACTATCGCGAGGCGACAACCAGAGAGAGGGTGTCATGTCGGACGAACTGAAAGCAATGCTTGAAGGCTACCGCCTCACTACCGCAGAGATCATCTACCGCTTGCCCGATCATCCGAGCCTCTTGCAGTCGTACATCTGGCAAGACTACGATCTCGCGCCGCGCTTTCCGAAACTGCGCACATTCTTGCACTTCTGGAATACAAACCTCGAGGGCAGGCTCTTCGAAGTGAGAGTAGGGCACGTCGCGCTTATTCGTCCTGCGGAAGTGCGCCTTGGCACTCTGTTCAAGTTCCACTGAAAGAGAGCGCCCGTTCCCCCATGGGGGAACGGGCGCTCTGAATTGCGTGGCGAAGATGCCGCGTATCAGGAGCGTATGATCGTCAGACACTCTCCACCAATACTCACCCCGTAATGGTTCAATAGCTTGGACGCGATAGCGTCGCATCATATGGCATACACGAAGAACCCGTACCTGCCCCGCGTCCGCCGTGACGCTGCAGACATGGTACGGCGAGGGTTCACTCCCTCGGAGGTCGGCAGGAGGTTCGGAGTTGGATCGAGCACGGTCTGTAAGTGGGTGAAGAAAGCCCAGAAGATCGGGTTTCGTCCGATCCCGACGCTCTCATCACGCCGCTATATTGATTAGAAAACGGCATGACTCTCTCTAAGACCCGTCGCAAGACTACTATTTTCTACTGTGCTGGCGCACACTCGATATCGTACTTATCTCTGAACATGCCAAAATACGAACCCCACGGGCTATCTCTGCCATGGGCATTTCCACAGACCCGCCCGCCGAAAGGCCGCTAAACAATCTATCGGCCTCTTCTTTGCTTTCTGCACGGACTGCAATCTTGCTTCTGTTTTCACTTTCGCTTACTCGCCCCATGCTTTCGGGAATAAAGCCCTTGATCGCTGCTTACCTGACCATGTGCAGCATCGTCGTTAGCGCCTCGGCGCAGGAGGCGGGTGGCAAGGCGAAGATCGAGATCGCTCACCCGTTGGGCGTCGTCGGCAAGGATACGCCAGTCGTGCTCATCGCCCACAAGCTGGGTTTCTTCGGTGAGTTCAAGGCCGGTGACATCTGCCAGCTGCGGGGGAACGACGTGGTGTCCATCCTCGGGACGGTCGACGGCAAGCAGATCGTCCAGCGGACCGCCTGGTCGTTGGTGAAGGTACCGAGCGTGCCGAAGAGCAGCTCCTGTCCCGTCGGCGCCGTCGCCACGGTCGACCCGACCCAGGCAAATGCCTGGAAGGCGGCAGCGGTGGCGCGTGATGCGGCCAAGGCCGTGGGCAAGAAGTAACCTGCAACCGGCGCACCGACCGCTCTCGGTGCAAGGCGCTACCTCCAGGTAGCGCCTTCTCTTTTTATATGTTCCACTAATCCCACACTGCAGCCGCGGGGTTTGATGGTTTTCCGTACAGCGGCAGATAGTGCAGATCGATAAATGGGAGCGAGTTCGCCTCGATGATGCCCCACTCTTGGGTGTCTGGCTCAATCTCGGGATCGGGGATTATGAGATCGAATCCGACAACAGG
>CAZQNX010000033.1:0-8061 GCA_964595025.1 uncultured Candidatus Saccharibacteria bacterium
CTCGTTAAGTGTCGCTTCACCACAAATTGTTTTATGTGTTTTTTCATTAAAGAAAAAAGGTACTCCGCCACAGGAACCATTATCAAGCGCCTCCATCATTTTCATATTCTCTTTATCGTGCCAAATTTCAAATTTATTTACAGAAATAGCCAGAGATTTCTCAAGCTCTTTTACAACACGAAGCATTTTTTCGCAATGAGGGCATTCTTTGCCATAAAAAATTGAAAGATGACTTGGAGTATCCATAATTATAATTTTATTTTCTCTGCAAATTGAGTAATAAAGGGTTCTTCAAGGGCATCATCGCGAGTGCATTTTTTTGAAAGGATTGTATCAATTTCTTGTTCGTGAGAATCGTGCTCAAGAGGGATAGTAACAAAGGGAATGAATGTTCGATCAATTGAAAGTAAAAGTTTTCTATGTGGGCTTGTTCCACGAAAGGTAAACGCTTTAATTTTTTTTAATGGAATAATCTCTTGATGGAGTGTGAGGTTGTTTTCATCTATCGTGCAGGAAACTTCTGATGGTTTTCGGTGTCCAAGGTAGAGTATCATTCCTGCAGAAAGGATAATAAAAATACCAAAAAGAATATTATGTAGAATAATTGCTGTTATACCAAGCGATAGTCCAATAACGATTAATGCAATATACCAGTCACGACTACGCGGAGTATATTCATACTCGAGTGTTGTCCAAGAATACTTTTTTATGGCATCGTTCATATATATGTATACTGTATCGTAACTTTTGTATGTTTCCTAGTGAAAAATTATGCCGTGTGTACTTTTTTTTGATTTTAAGGTATTATGGCGTTGTTTCAAAAATAAATAATATATGGAGGCGTGGCTGAGTGGTTGAAGGCACCTGTCTTGAAAACAGGAGACCGTGAAAGCGGTCCGTGAGTTCGAATCTCACCGCCTCCGCCAACACAATTTAGTATCGGAGTCAACTCACTTGTCTGAGCAAGTAGTGCGACTCAGATGCTCAGTTTGTACAAAAAAGAACGACTTTCAGTCGTTCTTTTTTGTAAGTAATTAATATTTATTTAACCACTCATTCATCTGATTTATCTCAGGTTGTTGAGCAGAGATAATACCATTTGCAAATTTCATCAACTCTGGAGATATGGTTTTATCTTGCAATAAAAGCTTCGCCATATCTATGGCTCCTTGATGGTGAACAATCATTTCAGTCAAGAATGCTTTTTCAAGTTCTTTACCTGTTTTACCTTGCATGCCAGATGTCATATTCATCATAGAGTCATTCATAGTAGTGGTATTCATGTGGTCATCATTCGTCTCTCCATCGTTGGGATTCATATTATGATCATCATAGGTACTATTTTCTCCCATGAATTTTTCACTTCGGTACTCTCTACCATCACGATGTTCTTCACGATCAACACCGAGTCCTATTGCCACCGCTGATACCGCAACGAGGGCAATTGCTAGAACTGCAATAATTGAGTTTTTGCTCACTTTGTTTTTCACTTCTGTTTTGATTTCTTGTATATTCATAAATAATTTAAATTAACAATTAATAATTCGACCACCTACTGAAACTTACCTATTCGCCTCAGTAGCAATTATATCTTTCTTGGTAACTGATAGATAGATTACCGTAGATAGAATTGCACTGAGAAATATGGCACTTGTGACAACAGTTCCCAACCCTAGTCCGCCATCTGTTTTTGCTTGAGAAAGGTAGTCGCCAATAGATGCTCCGAGTGGTCGAGTAAGAATATATGCAACCCAGAAAGCAATGATTGGATTGAGATTCCATTTTTTATAAGCCATATATGTCAGAGTTATCCCACCTGCAAATATCAGAGATGAAAATAAATAACCAACATTCAAGGTTTCAGCTAATAAATCTCCTGAGGCTGTGCCAAGCGCAAAGGTAAACAATATAGTAAGCCAGTAAAAGAACTCTCGACTAGGGGTAAATATGGAGTGTATAGAGAGTGTCTTTTCCTTCTTGTACCAACAGACAAATGTGGCAATGAGCGCGATACTAAATACGATTGTTGTAGTAACAAGCGAGATCCCAAAGTTATCCGTCAAATTATCTGTGATCAAAGTGCCCACAATACTTATAAGTACAACAGAGAGCCAGTATATGGTTGGTGTATATTTCTTAGTCCTAAATTGATAGATAAGAGCGACAAGTAAAAGTACACCCATGACAAGTGAAGTTCCAGTCAAACCAAGGTTGAGATTGGTGTTAAGGAAGTCGGCTGCGGTCTCGCCAACGGTTGTACAAAGGATTTTAATAACCCAGAAATAGAGGGTGACTTCAGGAACCTTATTAAGTAATTGCTGACCTTGTGTTTTGGTAATCATAGTAATTATTCTTCTTTGGTTAGTTTTTTAACTGAAATGTATGCTGCAAAAACATGTGTAAGCATGAGAATAATGACTATTGGAATTGTTGCGCCAATATCATCTGGTCCAGGGTTCGTGTAAATGCCGACATCAGGTATGAGGGAAAGTAATAGTGTTCCTATAGAAATCCAGGTAAATACTCTGTTGTATGCAGAGGTATATTTTGTGACAATCCAATAAACAACACCTGCTCCTGCAACACCAAGTGCTGTATATAAGGCAACGAGACTATACCAAAATGGGCTAAAAGTTGATGGTGGATGTACAAAAAACTTTACAATGAAAATAAAGATGATGTTTACGATAACAGCAGAAGCTATTGCGGTAATTGTTTTCTTAAAAATATTTGATGCTGATGGTTTCATACAAATTATTTAAATCTAGTAATAGTGACAGTATCTATTTTAATTATGAATTTTTCATGAAAAAACGAGTGATCTTTTGATTGTTTAAGATGTATATAGTAACTAAAGTTGAAGAAACACCAATAATCCCACCTACCACAACATCAATTGGGTAATGCACGTGAAGGTATAATCTTGAGTAACTAACAATAATAAACCAAGCGACTCCAATACCGTACAAAAAATATCTGTAGTATCTATTTTCAATATGCTTACCTGAATAATAGATAACTAATGTCATAATGACCGCTGCCATAGTGGCATGTCCTGATGGAAATCGCGGATCAGTCTCAGAAACAAGCATGTTAAGAGGACGAGGAACCATAAGGAGGTATTTTAATGTTGTTGTAATAGATACTGCTAAAAAACTTGAGAAAAGTATCCCATAAGCATCTTTTTTATTATTCCTTGTGTACAGAATTAAAGATAGGATACATACAAGACCAAACATTACCATGGTTCCACTTATTTGTGAGATTAAAATTTGAAGTGCAAGCATATATTTATATACTAAGCATTTTTCGGATGCTCTCCTGCTTTTTGGGGAATAAATGCAATTAAAGCTGTTATCGCAACAAGAAGCACTAGGGAAATCATTGGTCTCGACATATTTAATCCACCTTTCGCAAAGGGTTTATCTAAAAAGTCTCCAACAACAGCACCGAGTGGTCTTGTAAGAATGAACGCTCCCCAGAACAAGAGTACTTTTGAAAATTGAGTTCTAAAGTAGAGGAAGGTAATAATCAAAAGTAATGCACTAAAGACAAATGCGGAATGTAGGTATCCAAGTCCGTTTGTATCTGCAAACCAGTCTCCAAGAGCAGTACCAAGTGTTTGTGAGAATGTAATCGTTATCCAGTAAAATGTCTCACTTTTAGGATCTGAAATACTGTCTACGGATATAGTGCCTGTAGCTTTCTTCCATACATACAAAGTGATTAAGAGGAGTGACAGAAGAATGAGTGACCCACCAGTATACCCAATACCAAGTGATCTATCTGCGAAGTCAGCAAGCGTAGTGCCAGCAGTTGTAGAAGCAATAATTGTCGCCCAGTAGAGCCACGGTCTATATGTTTTTGATTTTACTTGGGCAATAATTAGTCCTATGAGAATGATTGCGAAAATTCCAGTACTTACTAAATAACCAAGATTCCATGTCATGGAAACTGCATCTCCTCCAGTCTCACCAAGAGTTGTACAGAGGATTTTAATAATCCAAAAGCCAAGGGTAACGGCAGGGACTTTTATAAGTAAATCTTTTTGTAAATTTGTCATATATGTCATTATGAAATAAAGTTATGAGGAAATTATGAAATATAAAAACACCTCTCATAAAGGTGTTTTTATATTTCATTGTCTGCAATGCTCTATTGAGTAGGTTTTACAACAGTAGCAGTTGCTTTTACTTTGTGAGTCTTTTTATTCTTTGTATGTTTTACTGTATTGACCTTCTTAACTACATCATCCTTTGTTTCAATATCTTTGCCATTTTTATCTTTAGCATCAACAATGCCATCAGAATTATTTGACTTCATTCTTACCTGATTAGTTTGCTGAATCGCTTTAATTCCTGTGGTTGGAATGTCAGCTGCAAAAACTGATGTTCCGGATGCGAGAAGTGCAAGTGCAAACATGCTACTCATTAGTTGTCTTTTGTATTTCATATTTTTAAAAAATTATATTAATACAACTTCAACTAATCATTTGCGTCTGGACCATCATTCTCTTCAACGTCATTGCCTTGAGCATCTTTTTGATCCATATGACCATCCTGATCATTATCTTTTTCTATATGTGATTTTAGAATCGCACCACTATTTGCATCAATCTTAACTTCTACATTGTTATCGAGGCTAATTTCATAGACTGCATTTCCTCGATGTTGTTCAAGTTCTATAGAAAGCACCTTTGTGCCAGCATTAGCAGTAAGGGCAATTTGTTTTGCTTGATCTTCGCTTACTTTTACTGGAAGCGTTACTTTCGATTCTTGATCATCATTTGTTTCAAGATCATTTCCTTGAGCATCTTTCTGATCAACTGTCTGATCAGTTTGAGTTGAGATTATTGCATTTGATTGGCTTGGAGTTGTTTGTGCAAAGGTCTGCACTGCAATTGATCCTCCAGCTCCGAGCAATAATGCTCCTAGTACGAACATGGATAATTTTTTATTTTTCATATGTTTTAATTTAATTAATGTAATAATTTTTTTATCTTACTAATAATAGGTATTCATATGACTAGTATGAATTACTTTAACTGTACAAAAATACTATGAGGAAATAATGAATAGAGTTACCTATTTTTGAGTATCTTTTTAGAGATAAAGAATATAGTTGTCAGTACAATTGCCCCAATACTGAGTATGAGTATAGGTAATATCTTAGAGTGTAGTCCTGCACTATATCCAAGTAAACTGCTAATAACGATAAGTGGTATCATTCCTGACGCCGTAGCTAATATATAGTGCTTATACGATATAGTTGAAAGTCCTGCGGCATAACTTAACATATCAAAAGAAAGTGTTGGAGTAAGTCGCATGAAAAATATTGTCTGCCACCCAAGTTTATGACTGTATTCGTTAAGAGTATTTGTTGCATTTGGAAATCTTTTCGTAACGTATGTTCTACCGAGTTTACGTGCTAAATAGAAGTCAGCAGTCGCTCCAAGTAGTTGTCCAATAATCGTAAGTGGTATTGCAATATATGGACCAAATATAAATCCACCAGCTAATACAATAGGTGTATCTGGAAGTGGAGACATTATTGCCAATAACAATAATCCAATATATGCCAACCAAGAAAAATATCCGTACTGTAAAATAAATTCCTGGATTTTTGCTTGAGTTAAAATATTTGACTCCTTAACTTCTGAACCAAGATAAAAGAGTACCCAAAAGAACAAGCTTGTTACAATAACAGTTTTGATGAAATCTTTTCTGAACAGTGCATCATTTTTTAACTTGTTTACAATATATGAAAAATAATTTCTAAATTGCTTCATACGTTATAACTTTGCAAGTTGTATAGTCACAGTTGTTCCTGTATGTGTATCACTTTCTATAGTAACAACCCCTTTATGTTTTTTGACAATTTGTTTGACAATTGACAAACCAAGTCCTGACCCTGATGTGTCATTTCTTGAATGTTCTGCCTTGTAAAATCGATCAAATACAAAAGGTAAATCTGTTTGTGATATACCAACACCAGTATCTCGCACAGACAAGATTATATTTTTTCTATCTTCTGTAATATCAATTTTTATTCCACCTTGCTTTGTGTAATTAATTGCATTTTGCAATATATTTGAGAATGCTCGCTCAAAAGAGCTAGGATCAAGAAGAACATCTAATTTTTGGTACCCTGATACTTCAAGAGTAAGATTTTTATCTTTTGCTTGAGGTATAAACTTCTGTACTATTTTTTCAATAAAAGAGTGTAGGTCAACGGATATGAAATTATCTGACAAACTATCTTCCTCCCCGCGGGAAACAAGAAGTAAATCAGTAACTAACTTTGACATTTTCTTCGCTTCATCAAGATTACTCTGTATAATTTCTCGAAGTTCTTTTACTTCCGAAGTTTTGTTTTGCAAAACAACTTCAGATTCGGTCATCATAATTGCAAGTGGTGTACGAAGATCATGTGACGCATCGGCTGAAAACTTTTTCTGAGCATCAAGAGCTTCTTTAATGGGATTGAGAGTTTTTCCTGCAAGGGAATAACTTGCAAAACCAATACCAACAAGAAGTACTCCGTCAATCATATAAATAATCAACTCTATTTCATCACTCGTACGTTGAGCAGGATTGTCTTCGCTTTCTGTAACAACTATTCTATCCTTAAATCCTTGTCGTATTTTTGATTCAACGGTAAATATAAGCACGCTACTAAAAGCGATTAAAATAAACGCCATTATAGTAATGTAATAAAGCGTTAATTTTATTCGAGTTTTTTGGAATATATTGTTTTTCATACTAGTCATTAAATCGATATCCAACACCATGGATAGTTTCAAAAATATCCTCATTTTTACCTTGTAGTTTTTTTCTCAAATTTTTGATATGGACATCCACAATATTTGAAAAGGTGTCATATTCAAAATCCCATACATGATTTATGATTTGATATCTATTCAGTACTTTGTTTTTGTTTCGTAAAAAATACTCTAAAATTGCAAACTCTTTAACAGTTAATTTAATATCTTTACCTTTTTTCTCTACTTTATGACTTACAGTATTAAGACTGATCCCTGCGCCATTTAAATTCGTCTCAAGAGACACTTTTGGTCTACGGAGTAATGCTCGCATACGAGCTGTTAACTCATCGAATTCAAATGGTTTTACTAAATAATCGTCTGCACCAGTATCAAGTCCGTCAATCTTGTCATCAAGCGTGTCTTTGGCAGTGAGCATAAGTACTGGAGTCATAATGTGTTCACTTCGTATCTTTTTACAGAGTGATAAGCCGTCAAGTTCAGGAAGCATGATGTCTAGAATGATGAGATCAAAATTCTCTGGACTTGCTTGTATTCTACGTAGCCCAGTTGCTCCATCATGAGCCATGTCTACAGCGTAGCCAATATTCTCAAGACCTTTCTTGATTGATGTTGCGAGTTTTATTTGATCTTCAATAATTAATATTCTCATATTACTTACATTATACTTCAATTATGAAGAAATTATGAGGCTATGGCTACTCAGAAATTAAAGTTAGCTCTTTGTCCTTGTACACTATTCTTGATCTCAGATTGGCTAATAATTCTCGCTTTTCTGTAACTGTTCCTTCCTTCAAAATATACTTCGCATAGTTTCGTATATCAGTCTCATTGTTATTTTGAATCTTGTCGGTTGCACCCAGTACTGATCGTTGGAAGATGTTAAATCTTGCAATTTCATCTTCTAGTCTTTGCCTCATACCGAGCTCATTTATATTTACCTTATCAAGTATCTTGAGTATTTCCAGAATCATCTCTTCTTCTCGTATATATTTATTCTTGCAATTCCTGTCTCTCGATCTCGCACATGAATAGTAGATGTACTTTGCATGTGTGCCATCTTTGAGCTGTTTCCATTTTTCCTCGGCAGATATACCAGAGCCACAGTATCCGCAAGTAAATAGTTTAGTAAATGCGAATTCTTTATTTTCTCTTTGTATATTGTCACGCTTTAGTTGTGCTTGTGCCTGATCAAACAACTCTTTGGTAATTAGTGGTTGATGTTTACCTTGATACCAGTTTCCGCTCCCTTTTGGTGATTCAAATGTTCCGTAATAGAA
>CAZQNX010000034.1:0-7973 GCA_964595025.1 uncultured Candidatus Saccharibacteria bacterium
ATGCCACCTGTCGCACGCGCGGTTTCGTATGTGCTTGCACACGAAGGAGTGCATCTTGCCGGCAAGCGAGCGGTGGTCATCGGTGCAGGACGGCTTGTCGGCGCGCCTGTCGCGCAGATGCTCGCAGAAGGGGGCGCAGATGTGCGCGTGATAACCAAAGACGCGGGCTCGCTCACAGAGCTGCACGATGCCGACATCGTAGTCTCGGGTGCGGGAGAGCCGGGCCTGATACAGCTAGACATGATTCGCGATGGTGTTGTGCTTATCGACGCGGGAACGAGTGATTCGCCAGCTGGCGAAGGGACCAAGAGGATCGTCGGCGATGCGGATGCGGCATGTGCGGCAAAGTGCAGCGTGTTTACGCCCGTCCCTGGCGGCATCGGCCCCGTAGCGGTCGCGATGATTTTTGAGAATCTGGGGGAGTTGGCTGATGTAAAAAACGAGAGGCGGTCATGAGACCGCCTCTTGAGTTGCTTTTTTCCGAGTGGGGAAGAACTTGGTCTCATGCTTTAGCCAGATCTTGAAGAGCTCTTCGTACCAGGCAAGCACGCGCGAGTTCCTTTCAATTCTGGGTCTCTTATACAGATCGACGGTGGGCAGATCGGCACCCAAGCGTTTGTTTGTATAGCCGCTGTCTTGCAGGATGTTTATATCCGCGAGTAACTTATCGAGCGCGTTTACAAACCAGGCTTCCTCGTCGATTCCCGCTTCGTAATCATCGATCGATTTCATAAGGAACGGGAGCTTTGATCCTACGCCACGTCGTAAGCGCTCTCGGGATTTTTCCTCAAGCGCGGCTTTTTTCTTCCGACAAGGAACTTCGGCACAGCCATTCCCGTTCTTTTGGAAAGCCGGGGTATCACCGCCGTACCATTCGCTTCCCGCATCGTGCACGAGCGCGTATTTGATGGCCTTGTTGGCATCGAGCGGGAGTTTGAATGCCTCGATAGCTATCCACGTTGTCATGACAAGTTGCCATGAGTGTTCGCCAACAGTCTCTTGCCTGCTGCGCGAGCTGCGCGGCACATGTTGGACCTGTTTCGCCGAGAGATAGAAGATTTCGCGCCATCTCGACTTGCCCCAGTTCGTGAAGACGGTGCTACGCATCAGGAGGTTCAATTCCTCTCGCGATGTCATCTTCCGAGGCGGTTTTTTCTTGGCGCGACCAGCACTTTTCCGAGGAACTTTAGTCATGACGCACCTCCACTAAGGGCATGGGTACTTAGCCTACCTTCAGTCTAAACCCTTTCGGGAGTAGAAAGGTATTTACTTGATATGTTGGGTGTGTTGGGATGTGGGTACTGTGCACCTTTGCGGCGTTGCGTTACCAGGCAAATCACTTACCATGGTGTCATGTATATACAGCTCATCGGTCTTTTGCTTGGCGCAGCGTTCATTGTGCCTCTCCCTGTCGTTGCCCAAACGGCCACCGAGCTGCAGGCGCAGATAGCGCAGCTGACACAACTCATCACTCTCCTGCAGTCCCAGATTGGCGGAGGACAGGCGAGCGGAGGAAGTAGTGGAGCCACCACCGCCGAACCATGTATCGACATTCCTGTCGACCTCAAACCCAATTATTTTGATGTGGGCGGCCCAGGGCCCATCACGCGACTGCAGGAGTTCCTCAAGGAGACGGGGGATTTTACCCGCGAACCGACAGGCTACTACGGCCCAGCGACTACCGCTTCTGTGCAAAAGTGGCAAGCGCGCCACGGGCTTGTGTCGTCGGGTACGCCCGAGACGAATGGCTATGGTGCTGTGGGGCCGCGCACGCGCGCAGCAATGCGCGGCACCGCCTGCACACGCGGTGTCGTCACCAGACAGCAGACCTCGACAACGCAGCCGCGAATTGTCATCACGACGCCGACACCCGCGCCAGTGCAGCCGACGCTCGCCCCGTGCTTCTTTGCGGGTTCCTATGTACCATCTGGCTCGACTGTTCGTGGCTATTCGCGGCAGACTGTCGCCTCGACCGAGAGCTGTGAGCAAAACGCAATCATCCGTTCGTGCTACAACGGTACGCTCTCGGGCAATACTGCCTATGCGTACAATTCGTGCGGCGTGAGCAATATCGGCGCGTGTACCCTGGGAGGATTCGTCATCGCAAACGGTGAGTCGCGTGCGCTCTACTCGCGCGCATCTGTCGGGATCGGCGAGTCATGCGCGAATTACCAACAGGTGCGCATGTGTGTGAATGGCGTGCTGACAGGTTCGTCCGAATATGTGATCGGCGGTTGTACGACCGCCGCGCCGCGCTCGTGCTCGCTCGATGGTGTCACGGCGTCTCACGGCTCTTCGCAGACATTCTACAGCCAGAAGCGTGCCGCGTATGGCTCGTCGTGCTCGGCGCTCGGCGCGCTGCGCCAGTGCCTCGATGGTTCTTTCGCTGGCTCGGCGAGTCATCAGTACGGATCATGCGAGGTGGCGACATCGAATTCTTGCTCGCTCGGCGGGGTCGCGCTCGCATCGGGCGAGAGTAAGATATTCTTCCCCGCCGCATCGGCGACCTCGTGCAGCGGGGTGACGCGGACCTGCCGGAGCGGCGTCCTCGATGGCGACGCTTCGTATCAGTACGCCTCATGCACGGATAGCGTCAGCACATGTGCCTTCGACGGCCAGACGATAGCGAATGGCGCGACGACATCTGCCTATCTGGTACAGCGCGTCGCGGCAAACGATAGCTGCTCTTTCTATATGCAGACGCGCACCTGTGCGAACGGAACACTTTCTGGTAACAGCTCTTACTCGTTCCGCGTCTGTGCGCCAGCCGCATCGGGACAGTGCGTGCTCGACAACGTCGCGCTTGCGACCGGCTCGACCACTACATTCTATAGCGCGCGCACTGCACCTGCAGGGACGCTCTGTTCGGCAAACGCACAATCGCGCACTTGTACGAATGGGATCCTTTCGGGGTCGGCGACGTATCAGTATGCATCATGTACCAACACTGCGTCGTGCTTCCTCGACGGCGTGACCCTCGCGCACGGCGCATCACGTGATTTCTTCAGTGCATCATCTGTTGCATATGGAACCACTTGCACGAGCATCTCCCTGAATCGTGTCTGCACGAATGGCCAGCTCTCGGGGACCTCTACCAACGCGTATGCAAATTGTTCCGTTCGTCCGCCCATGAGTCTTGGGAACCCGCTCTCACAGCTTGCCGCTATTGCAGCACTCCTCGAGTCTGTCATCGCCGCCCTGCGTGAGGGGAGGTGAGCCACGTTGCGTATCGGGGGTTTTCGGCTACAATGCCTCCACTATGCTCACTGTACGGCTACAGGCCCTCGCAGCGCTCGTCGTTGGGGTGGCTATCGGATGGTTTGTCTTTGGTGCGCAGACTGAAGGTTGGCGTCCCTTCAAGCTCGGGCTCGACCTTTCGGGCGGTACGCAGCTCGTCTACCGCGCCGATCTCTCGCAGATCCCTGGCGAAGAGGCTCTCGACTCCATGGCGGCGCTTCGCGACACGATCGAGAGGCGCGTAAATCTTTTCGGTGTTTCCGAACCGCTCGTTCAGACGCAGTCTGCCGGTGCTATCACCGGGAATCCGGAACAGCGGCTCATCATCGAGCTGCCGGGTGTCACCGATACCCAGAAAGCGATAGAGCTCATCGGCCAGACGCCAGTTCTCGAATTTCGCATGCTCAAGCCTGGTGTCGATCTCGCGACTGCCAGTGCATCATCGACCGTGAACGACCTCTTCCTTCCATCGGCAATCACTGGCAAAGAGCTCGCGAGCGCGCAGTTGCAGTTCCAGGGACAGGCCGGGCTCGCGCAAGAGCCAGTCGTCGTTTTGAATTTCAATGCCGAGGGTGCGCAGCGTTTTGCAAATCTCACGCGCGAGAATGTCGGCAAGGTATTCGGCATCTTCCTCGATGGGCAGGCTATCTCGACCCCGGTCATCCGCGAGGCGATTCCAAACGGTACCGCCGTCATCTCGGGCGGATTCTCTCCGCAAGAGGCGAAGGATCTCGCGCGCAACCTCAACTACGGCGCGCTCCCGGTGCCGATATCGCTCCTCTACACGCAGACGGTTTCGGGTACGCTCGGCGCCGCTGCTGTCGAAGACGGCGTACGCGCGGGTCTCTCCGGTCTCATCGCCGTCATCATATTCATGATTCTCTGGTATCGCGTGCCGGGGCTTATCGCGGGCGTCGCTCTCGTTCTCTACACCGCGCTTTCGCTCGCGCTCTTCCAGCTCATTCCCGTGACGCTTACGGCTGCGGGCATTGCCGCCTTCATCCTCTCGGTCGGCATGGCGGTCGACGCAAACGTGCTCATCTTCGAGCGCATGAAAGAGGAGATGCGCTCGGGCAAGCATATCCACGAGGCGATGCACGATGGCTTTGCTCGCGCGTGGCCCTCCATACGCGATTCGAATATCTCGAGCATGATCACCGCCGTCATCCTTTTCTGGTTCGGCACGTCGCTCATCAAGGGATTCGCGCTCGTCTTCGGGCTTGGTGTCGTTGTCTCGATGCTCACCGCAATCACCGTCTCGCGCACGCTTCTGTACGCGCTCGGTACACCGCGCAAGAGTAGTCTCACGCACTTCCTCTTTAGCAGCGGACTCTCTACGCACTAGTATGATCATCGCCACTCATCGCCGCTATTTCTTCGCACTCACGGCACTCATCGTCGCAGTGGCGATTGCTGCCGTCGCCGTATATGGCCTCAAATTCGGTATCGAGTTCACCGGCGGCACTTATGTGAAAGTCGCGTTCGACGGCGCGCGCCCTGGGGCGGAAGAGATAACAGAGCGCTTGCGCACGAGCGGACTGGCCGATTTTTCTGCTCGCGCGGCAGGAGAGCACGAGTACGATATTCGCATCGCCGGTGCGCATGCCGAAGATCAGGGGCTCATCTCCAAGGCAGTCACCACATGGGGCGCGTTCCCTGGTTCTGTCGTCGAGACGAGCCACATCGGCCCCTCTATCGGCGCCGAGCTTCGTGCGAAGTCCATCCTCGCGGTCGCACTCGTCCTCTTGTGCATCCTCGTGTTTGTCGCATTTGCGTTCCGTAAAGTCTCCCGTCCAGTCTCGTCGTGGATATACGGCCTCATCGCACTCATCACTCTCGTGCATGATGTCATCGTCCCTGTCGGCTTCTATGCTGTGCTTGGCCATGTGTGGGGTGCAGAGATCGACACCCTCTTCGTGACGGCAGTGCTCACGGTACTCGGCTTCTCGGTGCACGATACGATCGTCGTCTTTGATCGTGTGCGCGAGAATCTGCGCACCAATCAGGAACGCAACCGCAAGGAACCGTTTGCCGAGACAGCTGGCTACGCCCTCTCGCAGACGCTTGTCCGTTCGGTGAATACCTCGCTGACCGTCGTGATCACGCTCGCCGTACTGTTCTTCGTCGGTCCGGCCTCGACGCAGCACTTTGCGCTCACGCTCCTTGTCGGCATCATCGCGGGAACCTACTCGTCTATCTTTCTCGCGACACCGCTCCTCATCGAGGCAGCCGCGCGCACCACGAAGGCATGATCCGCAGCGTTGGCATCGTTGGGTACGGGCACTTCGGGAAGCTCGTGCACGCGCTTTTGCAGCGCCTGGCTCCGCAGATAAGCGTGAAAGTCTTCTCGCAGCGAGCAAAACCCGATGGCGCGCTCTTCTTTTCGCTTGCCGAAGTGGCCGCGTGTGATGCGGTTGTTGTGTGTGTACCGATACGCGCGTTCGAGGCGATTGTCGAGAAACTCGTGCCGCTCCTCGGATGGGCGACCGTGCTTGTCGATGTCTCTACCGTAAAACTGCACGCAGTGGAAGTGCTGCAGCGCCTGATGCCCGAGAAGCGCTGGATCGCGACGCACCCCATGTTTGGCCCCGAATCATACGCGAAGCAGGGGAATAGCGTGTCAGGTTTTCGCATAGTGGTCACCAAGCACACGCTCGGAGCGAGCGAGTACAAGGATTTGCACAAGGTGCTCGAAGGTGCCGGATTTGTCGTCGTCGAGAAGAGTGCCGATGAACATGATAGGCAGCTTGCCGAAACGCTTTTCCTCACACACTACATAGGGCAGGTGATCAGCAGAGCGGGCTTCAAGCGCACCGATATCGACACGGTCTCCTTTGGCTACCTGTATGATGCCGTCGAGAGCGTGCGCAACGACACCGCGCTCTTCGAGGATGTGTATGCGTACAATCCGTATTGCAAAGCAGTCATTGAGAAGTTCGATGAGAAGGAGAGGGAAGTGAAGAAGCTGCTGACGGGCAGTATATAAGCATGCAAAAAAGAAGACGGGAGGGAGCAGTGGTGCTCCCTCCCGTCTGGTGTCATGCGTAGCCGAGGCAAAGCGCGCGGCATTCACGAGCCCACGAGGCGACTTCGTCCGGAGAATCTGTACCGTCGAAGAGTCGGAACTCTATGGTGCCGAAGCGCGTGATGCGTACGAGCATCCAGTTCTGGCGGGTGTCCTCGCTCCATCCGTGCTTGATGGCGTGCAGATGCATCGCATGCCAGTCGCAGAATGGTATCGGCTCCCGCCGAGGCTGTACTTCCGCGTAGATGCGCATGCGTTCGCCGCACGTTTTGTCGGCGACGATGCGTAGGCCGTGCAGATTTCTGACGACGCCATTGTATACGCGCAGAGCCGTGTCCGCATCGGGCATGCCCACCTGAATGTGAGTCCCGATGATACGACATGCCGCGAGCAGCCGCTGGGGCGACAGATGCCGCGTGATGCGCGCATAGCGTCCATCGGGATACACGTCGGTCACCATGTCTACGGGGCCGACGCCGGTGTACTGGGCCCGATAGCCGAACTCTTCTAGCATAGATTCGAGGCATGCCTGCTGTTCGCGCAACTTCTTCGCGACGTCGCATAGGAGCACAGGGTCTGTTGTGCGCATTTCCAGTTGGCATGCTGAGAGTTCGTATCCGAACGAGGTCCGCAGTTCCGGGTAGTGGTGCCATGCGGCGGCGAGCACTTCCGGCGCTCTCGGAATCGGTTTCCCCTCTCTTGCGTCGACGATGAAGCACTCACGCTCCACGCCGATGCGCCACGCCTTTTCGGGGGCAAATGCGAATCGTCCCATGAAGTCGGTGAGTGAATCGTGTCTCATCACTTTTTCTCCCTTCAATGAACTAGGCGGCTACCTGTCTTCCGACAAGTCCCGCCCGCATCGCGCGAGAGATTCGTGCGATAGGGGCGAGAGTGGAGGAGTTGCGGTGATGTGCCGCAACTCCTCATTTCAGCAGAAACAGGAAGGTGCAGGCTTCTTCGCACCTTGCTGTACCCACAGCGCGAGGCGCTTCAGAAGGTAATCGTCGTACACGTCGCTCTCGTGTTTCCAACGACGCCCCGACATGCTCTCGAACTGGGCGCGGTATTCTTCGCACACCTTCTCCCATTCCTCTGTGCCTAGTGAAAGAACTTCGTTAGCCACTGGTTTCCTCCTCTGGCTCTGTGTGCCTCCTCCCTCGGAATGGTTCAGCCCCCTCCGAGAGAGGGGGCTGAAGTGATGTTTCGGGCTAAGCCTGGTATCACTGCAATCCTCCCTCTCGCAGGGGACTGGTAAACCAGGACCAATAGTTGAGAGTGACGGCCGGGAGATTCATCTCGACCAATGTACAGGTCTTCGCGCACCTTGACAAGTATCTACAGCTTGCTAGGGTTCTCGCATGCAGTGCGGTTCATTCATGCTTGCTATGAACCTCCTCATCGCACAAGGGGGTCTTGCGCGCTGCTAGGAAGAAAAACCTAGACAACAAAGCAAGGCCCCCCAAAAGGGGGCCTTCTTCGTGGGTCGGGATGAGGCACAACGTGCTTCATCCCGGGCCGTGAAGCCCGTGATCTTTACAGTCTCAAACAGCAGAGGAGGAAGTCGATGCAACATGTTGCTTTGTCTACCAGAGATGTGGCGACCACTGCGGATTCGAAGCCGTGGCGGACGATAGGTGTGGAAGTAGAACGATGGGCATCTCCCAAAGGAAGAAGGCATCTGGCAGCCGACCTGTCGGAGCTGGTGTCG
>CAZQNX010000035.1:0-5007 GCA_964595025.1 uncultured Candidatus Saccharibacteria bacterium
CTAACTGCCGTACTCTAACCCGTGGCATTCGGAGTTTGATAGGTCCAGTGCTCTTTCGAGCTATCCAGACCTTCCAGTGCTCTACCTCCACAGGGAACATACGACGCCAGCCCGAAAGCTGTTTCGGAGAAAACCAGCTATTACCGAGTTCGGTAAGCTTTTCACTCCAACCCACAACTCATCCCAAGATGTTGAACAATCTATGAGTTCGGCCCTCCATCCGTATTTCTACGAACTTCAGCCTGGCCATGGGTAGCTCACCCGGCTTCGGGTCTGATACAAACGACGAACGCACTATTCATACTCGCTTTCGCTGTGACTCCGGAGGAAGACTCCTTAGTCGGGCCGTTTGCATCAACTCGTTGGCTCATTCTTCAATAGGCACGCCGTCGAGGTGCAAGCACCTCTCCGACTCCTTGTAGACATGCGGTTTCAGTTCTATTTCACTCCCCTCACCGGGGTTCTTTTCACCTTTCCCTCACGGTACTTGTTCACTATCGATCTGAAGAAGTATGTAGCCTTACCAGTTAGTTCTGGCGAATTCACCCGAGCTTTCCGTGTCTCGAGTTACTCAAGAACTACAACCATAGAGTCGCTTCGTTTTCGTGTACGGGACTATTACCCTGTGGCGTCGAGCTTCCCAGCTCGTTCCACTAACTAAGCGATTTGTCACTCTACGCACGCTTTCGCGTGCACGTCGTAGTCTTATAACCCCCATCCTCTCTATCGACGCATGAGTTTCCTCACGCACCGGTAGAGTGGTTGAGTTTGGGCTCTTCCCGTTTCGCTCGCCGCTACTAAGGGAGTCACTATTGTTCTCTTTTCCTGTTGGTACTGAGATGTTTCACTTCCCAACGTATGCTCTGTGCGACGATTAAGCGCACAGTCATGAGGGTTTGCCTCATGGGGTTTCCCCATTCGGAGATCTCCGGGTATAACGATTGCTTGGCATCTTACCGGAGCTTATCGCAGCTAAGCCGCGTCCTTCATCGCCTTCTTCAGTCTAGGCATCCACCGCACGCCCTTACTCAGAACTCCCATTAGGAATCCTAAGAACCGCGTGTGTTGCTCGCGTACCTTAGGTACGCGAGTGCGCCAGGCGTGTCTAGCGCCTGGCGACTTGATTCATGCCGCTTGCGCGGCGTGAAAATACGTTTGTTCCTGCATCGATCGGGCCAAAGACTAGAGCCCGATCAATGTTTGTTGATTTCTTTTGTGTCGCTCTTCAGTTGTCAACGAGCCGCAGAAGGACAATCCCTCTGGCCCATGGACGAAAAAAGCCGCTTACAAGCGGCCGTCGGTGCAAGCAAAATGCTGGCTACCGCCGTCGCTTGTTACCTGCGTTTTCCGAACACATAGGTAGGCGCAAGTATAAGCCCGAGGAAAGCACCTGTCAAGCACCTGTCGTGCGCAGGGAGAACTCGGCAGCAGCAAGATCTTCGGGGGCGGTTATCTGTATCCATCGGGTTGCCGGAATAGCCCGGAAAGACGCCCCGAGCGCGCGGGCCGCGAAGATGACCGTCTGGGGAAGGCCGAGCTCGTGCGAACCGGGGGCCTTGGGTATCGGGGCAAACCCGAATAATCGCGCATCGAGAACAAAAAGATTCGTGCTCGCGTACCAGCTCCCCGCGTGCTCGCCCTCTTCGATATCGCGTATCTCGCCCGATTCATCGGTGCGCACTGCGCCCGCACTGCGCGTGCCATGCATCTCTTGTACGAGGAGCGCCCACTCGGGTGCAGCGAGACACGCTGCTATGTCTTCGGCGGCATAGAGATCATCTCCCATCATCACGAGGAACCGATCCTGCAGGATATCTTTCGCCTGCCACAACGCATCGGCAGTCCCGCCCACTATGTTGGCCTGATCTATGTACAAAAGCCGCCTGCCGCGATACTCGCCGCCAAAGTGCTGCTGTATGACATGTCCGAGATATCCCACGATGATGATGACCTCGTCTACCTCGGGCGGCAACATGTCGAGCTTGTGCTCGATGAGATTCTTCGCACCGACCATGAGCATCGGCTTCGGCGTGTTGTCGGTGAGGGAGCCCATCCGCGTCCCCCTTCCTGCGGCAAGTATCACGGCCTGCATATGTGCGGATTGTAGCAGTGCGTACGGTATTGAAAAGCACGAGCCCCGCTCACGAGAGTGGCGGGGCTGTGCACGAAGAACAAGAGCAGTCCGTAGAGTAAATCACGCGAGTGCTCCGCGCAACCTGTGGATTACATCTCGTGACGGATCTCCTCGCGAACCTTCTCGATAGTGCGCGCGGCAGCATCCTTGCCACCGAGGCCGAAGGCGAGACCGAAGGCGAGCGAGAGCGAGATAACGAGGCCAGTGAAGACCGTCTGGATGAAGACCGACGCGACGCCGAGCTGATCGAGCGCAGCGAGGACGGCAAAGATCCAGATTGCCCACTTGGCGACCGTGCCAGCGAGATTTGCGGCATGAGCACCGGCGGCCTTGGCCGAACCAATGACGAGTTTGCGGACGACGTCGGCGACGATAGCGCCCAAGATGAGGATGAGGGCCGCGATGAAGACCTGTGGGAGATAGAGCAGCACGACGCGCTCGAGGAAGATCGTCACCGTGTTGAGGCCGAGGATCTCGAGCGAGGCGACGAGGAACACGAGGGCGACGAACCACATGGTGAGGCTCGCGAGAAGCTTGCCCGCGTCGAACGAGAAGCCCGCGTCCTTGGCAGCCTCGTGGACGCCTGCGTTCTTGAGAGCCTCGTCTACCTTGAGGACCTTGACGACCTCGATCACGATCCGATAGAGGACGGTCGCGATCACCCACCCGATAATAAAGACGACGATCGCCGCGAGGATGCGCGGCATGTACATCGCCACGGTATACCAGAGATCGTAGAACGAGCCCTGAACCGCATTGGCACTACGCATGAGTATCATACTGATGATACGAGATGATAATTAAGACTATGAATAAGGGCTCGACTCCCTTGTACATAATGATAGCACTGCCCCAGAGGCATGGGCCGCGCGTCGAGGGATACTGTGGATTAAGCGCCAAGGGAGCGTGCCCTGTCGAGAAGCACTCGGTGCGGGAAATCGAGCGTATCGCGCAATAGCTTGTCTTGAACGGTCAGGCGGTAGCGGAATTCGGCAATAGGAAACGCGGCATAGCGAAGCTCGCGCCCAAAGACGCCTTCGAGAGATCGAATCGCGGTCTCCATGCGGCGCTCGCTCAAGCCCTCCCCTGCCATCACGATATCCGCCGGACGCGAAGTGTCGCCGACGAATGATCCCGAGAGCACGACGACAGAGAGGCGCCCTGTCTTCTTGAGCGCATCGAGCACATCGTCGTACTGCAACGGCGAGATATCGCGCACGAAGACGGCGAGCGCACGAACATGAGGAAACTGCGGATCGACGAACCATACGTCTTCGAAGCGGCGCTTCTTGGCGCGCGTGTGCGACTTCCCTTCTGCGGGAGCAGCGACCGCGACGCGACTTGCACGCACGATACCCATTCGCACGAGCGCGCCGAGTGCTGTGACGGCTGCGCGAGGCGTGACGCCAGCGCGTTGTGCCATGCGGGCCGCATTGAAGACGGTGTGCTCATTCAGCATGAGTGCGCGCAACACACGCGCGCGGGGCTGATCATCCATAAAGAGTGCGAGGAAATCGGACTGTTTTTTCGTGCTTTTCATGCGGCGATTGTAGCAGGCATGGGCAGGTATGCAAAAAGCGGGCGGCCCCGGAGGGGCCGCCCGCTTTTCTGGATGCCAGTGTCCCAAAGATTACTTCAGGGTCACCTTGCCGCCAGCCTCCTCCACTTTCTTCTTGAGGGCTTCGGCGTCCTCCTTCTTCATGCCCGTCTTCATCATGGCCGGGGCCGACTCGACAAGCGTCTTCGACTCGGCAAGGCCCAGGCCCAGCGCCTCCTTGATCACCTTGATGACGGCGATCTTCTGCTCGCCTGCTGCGGTGAGCTCGACGTCGAATTCCGACTTCTCCTCGGCGGCCGCACCGCCCGCGGCCGGGCCGGCGACGGCGACTGCCGCTGCCGAGACGCCCCACTTCTCCTCGATGGCCTTCACGAGCGTGTTGAGCTCGAGCACGGTCATCTTCTCTACTGCTTCGATGATCTGTTCGTTGGTCATAATCGTGTATAACTAATCCTGCTAATTAATTCTTGGTCTTCGCAACCTCGTTGAGCACGATAGCGAAACGCTGTATCGGGCTGTTGATCACGTTGGCAAACTTGCCGCGGAGCACATCCATCGAGGGGATCGTGGCGATCTCGCTCATGGCTGCCGCATCGCGGAGCACACCTTCGAAGATACCTCCCGCAATAGCGAGCTTGTCCTTCAGCTTCTGGCCGAACGCATGGATCATGCGGGCTGGCGCCGAGGCATCGCCTTCTGCTGTCGTGTTGTATACGACCGCAATCTCGCCCTTCATCTCCTGCGGCTCGTGGCCGGTAGCCTTGAGCGCGCGATCGATGAGGGTCTTCTTGGCGACGAAGTACTTCACGCCCGCGTCGCGCAATTCCTTGCGCATCGCGCTCTCGTCCGCAACGGTGACACCGGTGAACGAGACGAACACGCTCGAGGCCGCCGTCTTGAACGCCTGCTCGAGCTTCGTGATGATGTCCTGCTTCTGTTGTTTGGTCTTTGCCATAACGACAAAAAGAAACCTTGCTAATGACAAGGCCCTCGTCTCGCCTTGCGGCGAAGGAGTGGTCCGACCTCGGCACGACTGACGGGTTTCCCCCGCGCGCTTTCTCTGGCCTTGTGAGTGCAAGAGTACCTCGAAAAATAGTTCCGCGCAATAGGCCCTCCTATTGCCCCTCGGCGCTCTCGAGCAATGCCCGCAGCGCCGCTGCCTGCTGGGTCTTGCCGTCTTGTTCCATGGTATACACGCTCACGCCATAGGTGACCCCGAAGCTCACGCCGATGAAGACGAGGAACCCGAGTACGAAGCGGAGGAATGAATCCAGCGGAGAGGGTTCCGGGCGCATATGCATCCAGTATACCGTAT
>CAZQNX010000035.1:5017-6991 GCA_964595025.1 uncultured Candidatus Saccharibacteria bacterium
CCACTCGAAGACGGCGTAGTTTGTATGTGGCGGACCAGAAGTCGCCGCCCCGGTGAAGTAGTTCTGGAAATTCTGCACGTCGCCGCCGACGTTCGTGCGGTTCTCCCACACGGCGACGAACGCCACATCTCCCGCAGTCATCCCCGCACCATCGAGCGTCACGTCGTACTGGGAGACCTTGCCCGCAGAGTTCATGGCCGAAAGCGTTGAGGAGCCGATAGTCCCGATAAACTGTCCCACATATCTGTCCACTCGCGGTGACATAAAGCGGAGGAGGAGTATGCATCCTTGGGGAGTATCGAATTCGGGCGTGCCAGAGACAAGGGCACCACAGTACCATCCTTGCGCGGGCCAGCCCTGCGAATTCGGCAAGCGCGGCGTGCCATAGATGAGGCCATTGATGCCGTCGTTCGAGAAATCGCGCGCGGTGAGATTGTACGCGTCGTTGTGCTGCCAGCTTGCCGCACGCGCGCCATCGCTCCCTATCCGCTCCATCGATTCGAGCGCCCAGACATTCGGGAGCGATTGGATGCTCGTTCCTATCGCATGCGCGGCGCGTCCGGCGCACCAACCGCCGCAGGTTGCAACAGGCGGCGTCGCGTCGATCGTCGTCGTCGCAGTGCCGTCGTGCCACACGAGCTTCAGTTCTTCTCCGGTCTGCGCAAGCAGCGCGAATGCGGCCACGAGATCGGCCGTCACACTCGTCGCTTGCTCGCGCCGCTCGATGAGATAGTAGCCGCTATACGCGCCGTCATTCCCCGCAAGAATTCCTGCCAGCGGCAGGTATGCGCCGGAAGTCTCGCTTACGAGCACGACGCGCGACATATCGATCGCACGACCCGCCATGTTGCGCACTTCGATCCACTGATCATTCGGATTCCCCGCCGTGCCCGACCAGGCAATCTCGTTGATGCGGAGCGACACGCCGAGCGAGTGAATAGAAAGTGGCGACGATGTGGCACGCATGCCGATGAGCCCCAGGCCGATCACTTCGAATGTCGATGTAGCGCCGCTCGTGAGCGTGACGGGCGCGGTCGTGGCGGTCGTGTTGGCAAACCACGCACCATCGCGATAGATGTCGTAGCTCTCAACATTGTCGGCATCGGGCCAGGTGATGGTCGCCGAAGTGCTAGGCACGATGCACTCGCCCGCAATGAGCGAGGCAGTGCACGCGAGCGATGTGGGTGCCGCGGGCGCTGCTGGTGCGGGGACCGGCTTGGGCTCTGGTTCAGGGGCCGGTGTTGGTTCGGGAGTGGTTGCGGGCGCGCTCTCGACAGTTGGCGTACTCGGCACACTCGCCGAAGCAGGCACCTCCAACGATGTGCTCTGACTCGGGCAGTTCGTCGTGCATTGCCCGCTGCCGCCATAGCCGGCCTGATACGGAGCGCCAAAAAATGGCGTGAACGTCGGAGTCGTAGGCACTTGCGGAATTGGTGTTGCAATCGGTTCTGATGTCGGCAAAACCGGCGCAGGTGTGTGTGTCTCCGAAATATGTGGAGTGGCCGCGGGTAGTGGTTCTTGCGTAGGTGCGGCGGGAGATGTTTGCTGAACGGGCACCACTGGTGCAAGCACCAATTCAACCGGCGTTTCTGCGGTGAGTGCCACAACAACTGGCTCTTCTGCTGCGAGTGCAAGGGCGGCAGATGCTGTTTGTGCGCCATTAAGTTCTTCGATGTCGGCCTGCGAGAGCGAGGAGCCGTACAATTTTTTGACCGTATTGAATCCGGCGCTCGCCAGAGCTTTGGAATCACGCTCGGCCGCCGAGGTATTTTTCTTTTCGAGGGCCAATGTTTTTTGTTCGGCTTCTACGGATCGGAAGAAGAGGTCGATGATACCGACGCCGTTTTCTATGGCCGTGCGGGAGAGGTGGGTGTAGTTGTCAGATGCAACAGTTTTATTAATTTCATCAAGAAAAATAATTGGTGCTCCAATTGTATTCCCGAAACGATCAACGGCTTGCTTTGCAACTGCAAC
>CAZQNX010000035.1:7001-7730 GCA_964595025.1 uncultured Candidatus Saccharibacteria bacterium
ATAGTTATAGAGTCCTCTATTCGAGCAACCTTATGCCCATATTCTTTGTCCCACGCAAACCCATTGCGAATATCTAAGTTCTTGAGACTGGGTAAATCGTATTCGGTAAAGAGCGTGTCCTTGCTCACAAAGCGCGTGTTGGTATACGTTGCCACTTTATCAAAATAGTCAGAAAGATTAGCATGGCGCGGGATAGTAATTTTGGCGGGCTTTGGTGGTGTTATTTTTGCGGTGTATTGCTCATAGGGGTCGCTATCGAGCCCCGAGAGGTGCTGGTCGTTGCGCACATGTGCCGGCACGGTACTGTCTTGTATCAAGTGGAGGATGTGCCCCAGCGTGGCCAGGCCGCGTGCCTTGTCTCCATGCGCATACTCATACACTGCCCTATCCCACGAGTAGTCGGTGGGAGAAGAAAAGTATT
Organism: uncultured Candidatus Saccharibacteria bacterium; assembly: GCA_964595025.1. GTDB lineage: Bacteria > Patescibacteriota > Minisyncoccia > Phycocordibacterales > UBA2100 > UBA10103. Next base: position 7,423 of record CAZQNX010000035.1, read on the forward strand.
TGTCGTTGCGGCCAACCGCCACCGAAAAGCAGATAAAGCTGCAGTAGTGTGCCTGCGCTTCAGTATCCTGTGCCCAGTTTTTTGATTCAAGTCCTAGCTCGTGCCACAGCTGGGTGAGGCCGCGACTATGGATGGGGTCATAAAAGTGGTTGAGTGGGCGCTTGCCTTCGTCTTCGTCGGCACTTCCCTGCACGAGAGCTTTGGTGGTCGCAGCATCAAATGTCTCTCCGCGCCATGTTTCGTATGCGGCAACTGTTTCTTGTGCTAGAGCCTGGTGTGCCACTATCGAATAAGCAAAAACCTCCCCC
>CAZQNX010000036.1:0-7721 GCA_964595025.1 uncultured Candidatus Saccharibacteria bacterium
AGGAGTGCCGCCTGCTTTTCCATCGGGAGCGGCGCGCCGTTCTTTTGTTTGAGAAGTTCCACCATGCGCTGTCCGCTCGCGATGCGATCGGCGGTTGCCTTGTCGAGATCCTGGGCAAACTGCATGAACGCTTCGAGTTCGCGGAATTGTGCGAGCTCAAGCTTGATAGTGCCCGCGACACCCTTCATGGCTTTTGTCTGTGCCGAAGAGCCGACGCGGGAGACGGAATTACCCACGTCGATTGCCGGGCGGATGCCTTTGTTGAAGAGGTCTGACATCACGAAGATCTGTCCGTCGGTAATCGAGATGACGTTCGTTGGGATGTACGCGGAAATATCTCCCTCCTGTGTCTCGATGATGGGAAGCGCGGTGATAGAACCGCCGCCCTTCTCATCGGAAAGGCGAGCCGCGCGTTCCAAGAGGCGCGAGTGGAGGTAGAAGATGTCACCCGGGTATGCTTCGCGGCCTGGCGGACGGCGCAAGAGGAGACTAAGCTCGCGGTAGGCGACTGCCTGCTTCGAGAGATCGTCGTAGATGACGAGTACATCCTGTCCCCTGTCCATGAAGTACTCACCGATAGCGACACCAGTGAAAGGAGCGAGATACTGGAGCGCTGCCGGGGCCGACGCGGGCGCGTCGACGACGATGGTGTACTCCATCGCGTCCTCCTCCTTGAGCTGCTGAACGATGCGTGCCGTCTTGCTCTCCTTTTGGCCGATGGCCACGTAGATACAGATGGGGCGCTTCTCTTTCGGCTCGTTCTTCTGCGTGATGATGGTATCTATCGCGATAGTCGTCTTGCCGGTACCGCGGTCACCGATGATGAGCTCGCGCTGGCCGCGACCTATTGGGATCATAGCGTCGATCGCGATGATACCCGTTTGCATCGGGACCGACACGCTCTTGCGGTGGATGACGCCGTACGCTTCGCGCTCGACAGCCATCATCGTCGGATTCTTGAAGGGGCCTTTGCCGTCGATTGGTTCACCGAGCGCATTGACGACGCGGCCCAGCAGCTCTTCACCAGAGGGAACAGAAAGTATTTTCCCGGTCGATTTTACGGTCATGCCCTCGGACACACGCGCCGTGTCGCCAAGGATGGCTGCGCGCACGCCGTCTTCCTCGAGATTGAGTATGAGTCCGAGCACGGGGCTTCCCGCATCCATGGCCTCTTTGAGTTCCTTACCCTTTGTCTCCTCGAAGACGAGCACCTCGCTCATCACGGCTTTGGAGAGCCCATCGATAGCGACGACGCCGTCGCCGACTGCCGTCACCCTGCCCACATGCGCTTCGTGCGCTTGTGGCGAAAACCCCTCTATCTCCTTCACGATCTTTGCGATGACTGCAGAATCCATACGTTATGCGGTGACGCGATTAAATATATCCAATAAGTGTTTCTTGAAGCTGTTGTCGACAAGCGTGTCGCCCGCTTCGATGCGCCAGCCGCCGATAAGTGTCTTGTCGACATGCACATCGTGCTTGATTGCTTTCGTGTATCGAGCTGTTGCTTCGAGCGCCGCATTTGTGTCCTTCTCGTGGGCGACGTACACGCGCGTCGCACCCTTTGCGCTTTCGCGCTGGGCAATGCGCGAGAACGCGCGAGCGACGCGAGGAATGAGTGCCTCGCGGCTCTCGCGCTGCAAGCGCTCTGTAAGCGCGGCGATGGCCTTCTTCGGCTCAAGGCCGTTCTGTATAGCTCGGTAGAGTGCTTGTGCGTACGCGTGTTCCATAAGGCTAGTGTTTTGTCGCAAGTATCTTCTCGGCGGCGAGGAGAGCGGCCTTGGCGATTTCTTTTTCACTCTCTTGCAGTGCGCGGCGCTTGGCTTCTTCGGCGCGAGCGGTCGCATCCTTGAGTGCTGCGTCCGCCTTCGCTTCGGCGCCCTTTACAATTTCGCTCCCCTTCTCTTCGGCGCGGATGCGGGCGGCCGCTACAAGCTGCTCGGCCTCGCGCGCGCCAGCACCCACGAGCTGCTCGCTCTCTTCTTGAGCAGCGGCGAGACGCTGATCGGCAGCTTCGGCGATGCGCACGCCTTCTGCAATCTTCTCGCGGCGCTCGTCTATCATGGCAAGCACCGGGCGGTAGACGAATTTCCATAGTACGAGAAGCAGCAGCCCGAAGTTGACCGACTGCATGAGCAACAGCTTGCCGTTGAGACCGAATGTAGAGAAGAGATCTGACATAGCGTCGAGCTTCTAGCGTCGAGCTTCGAGAAGAGCCCGGACGCGAGAGTGATTAGACGAATTTGATGATGAAGGAGACGACGAGGGCCAAAATACCGAGCGCTTCGGCGAAGGCAATCGCGAGGATCATGTTTGAAACGACCTTGCCAGATGCTTCTGGGTTGCGTCCAATGGCCTCCATGGCCTTACCTCCGATAAGACCAATGCCAATACCGGGACCAAGGACACCCAAGCCTGCGGCGAGTGCCATACCGATAAGTTTTGCTGATTCTGCGTCCATACTGTTGTGCGATTTGATAACTAATTAATGAAGTTCGACTACTCTACCACAATTCCCTGCCCCTGGCCACGCTAGTGCGCGTGTTCCTCGGCATGAGGGTCGGTGATAGCCATTTTGATGAAAAAGAGCATGAGGAGGGTGAAAATGGCCGCCTGGACAACCCCCACAAACATCTCAAACGCCATGAGCGGCACCGGGAGGACATACGGCACAAAGAACGCCACGACGGCAATCAGCACTTCTCCGGCAAAGATATTGCCGAAGAGACGAAACGAAAAAGAGACAACACGCGCGGCCTCACTCACGAGCTCGATAATACCGACAACGGATGCAATCGGGCTCTTGAGGGTAAAGAATTTGCCAAAATAGGTGCGCGCGCCAAGCGTGAGTACGCCGGCCGCTTCAATGACGAGCACGGCGATGAGTGTGAGCGCTAGTGTCATGTTTAGATCCGTATTCATGCTGCGCAAGAATGGTACTGATTCGTGGCCGTTGAAAAAGGTGAGCGAACCAATGCCGGGTGTAAATTCGATGGCGTTTGCAATCCAAATAAAGAAGAACGTCGTCATGAGGAGCGGGAAAAATGTGCGTGCAAGCTCGCGACTTTCGAGTGTCTCGGCGACGTAGTCGTAGAAAAAGCCAAACACCATTTCGAGAGCGGTTTGCATGCGGCTTGGAATCAGCGCCACCTTGCGGCTTACGGCAAGCCCAACGACGATAAGTAAAAACATGACTACCCAGCTTGTTACCAGGGTGTTGGTGATAGGAAGACCCCAGAATTCGCCGAGCTTTTCGGCCGAAAGGGCGACGTGTATACCACTGCCGTGCGCAGCCTCTTCGGTGTGAGCCGTGGTAGTAGCCTCGTGTGGCAAAACCTCGTGGGTGGTGAGTGTTTCGTGAACAACTTCCTGCATGGGCAGTATTCTAGGCTATTTTCGGGGGATTTTCCAGACCAATGGCAAACAAAATGGGTAGTGTTCTAGAAAGTAACAAGAAAAGATTCTCGGCAATAACTACTCGCAATACTGTTTGTGTTCGGCCTGCATCTTATGTTTTGCGGATCTGTTATAGAATCACACAGCCAATTTCCCATCTCGCGGTCTAAATCGCAACTGGACATGCTTTGATAGCGGGCCGATACGAAGCAGTCATTGTAATTCGAATCGCAAATAAGAAGTTCGATAGGAAATCTGTAAAATTGGTAGCCGAGATAAAATATCACCAACAGTAGAAATCCAATCATTGTCCACAGATACCCGGAAGAATTTACGAAGGGACGATTGCGAGTCTCTCCTGACAACATAAAAATTTCTTACGCCAACTGCGGAGTGTTGTTTACGATGCCAATAGGGATACCGGCACCTACGTTCTTCTTGAGATTTTCCACCAACGACTCTTGATGGGATGCTTCAAGAATTTCTATCCCAACAATTTGTCCTTTGTTGTCCAAATCGACAATCATCCGGTTTTCCAGCTCAAGAGTACGAGAAACTTTTCCGGACCCGACGTTCACATACACCGCGTCGGCCATCATGTCATATTTTACATCCATACTCGTAAGTATATATCAATAATAAGCTGTTACTAGCACGTAGTCGTTGGCATCCTTGAAGCCTTCCATGCGGTAAATGACCGTAAGCACCCGACCGTCCTCCAGCTTTTTAGTGACTTTTATTTTACCATCATATGTAGGTACTTGCAAGTCAGGATTTTTGAGTGCCAACTTTACATGGTCCATATTTATGGAACGCATTTCCATTCTATCTGCAAAATGATTGGTCACTTTTATGCCCATAAATATGCTGCCCTAAAAGTGTCACGTCCCCTCCTGCCAGCCCGAAAGGTAGTCTTGCTGTTCCTTGGTGAGTGTGTCGATGGTGAGCCCCATGCTTGCGAGCTTGAGCGTGGATACTTGAGCCTCGATGTCGTCGGTAACGTCGTACACCGCAGGCGCGAGCTTTTCTTTTTGTGTTGCCATCCATGCGCAGGCAAGTGCTTGTGTGGCAAAGCTCATGTCCATCACGCTTGCCGGGTGGCCTTCGGCTGCAGCAAGGTTTACCAAACGCCCTTCGGCCAACACATTGATGCGATTGGTACCTACGGTGTATTCGTCTACAGTGGGGCGCACGGCCATACGCGAAGAAGAAGCAATCTTTTTGAGTGCAACCAAATCAATCTCTACGTCGAAGTGCCCCGAGTTGCACACAATAGCGCCGTCTTTCATCGCCTTGAAGTGCTCCTCGCGAATCACATGCTTGTTGCCTGTGACGGTGCAGAAGATATCCCCTATCGATGCGGCCTCCGCCATCGGCATCACGCGGAAACCGTCCATGGCCGCTTCAAGCGCCTTTACTGCGTTGATTTCGGTGACTATCACATTGGCACCTGCGCCGCGGGCGCGCATTGCCAAGCCCTTACCGCACCAGCCATAGCCAAGTACGACGAATGTCTTGCCTGCTATCAGGGTGTCGGTGGCGCGAATGATGCCGTCGAGCGTGCTTTGGCCGGTGCCGTAGCGGTTGTCGAACATGTTCTTTGTTTTCGCATCGTTTACCGCTACTACTGGCATCTTGAGCGCACCCTCCTTATGCATGGCACGCAAACGAATCACGCCAGTGGTGGTTTCTTCGGTGCCGCCATACATGGTTTCGAGAAGCTCGGGATGCTTTTGGTGAATGGTGGTTACCAAATCCGCGCCGTCGTCCATAGTGAGCGTCGGCTTCTTGGAGATGAGCGTCTCGATGTTGGCAAAAAATTCTTCGGTGGTTTCGCCTTTGTGCGCAAATGTGGGAATGCCATACACGTCGTTGAGTGCGGCTACCACGTCGTCTTGCGTGGAGAGCGGATTAGAGGCGGCGAGGTATACCTCGGCACCACCTGCTTTGAGTGCACGCACCAGGTTGGCTGTCTCGCAGGTGACGTGGAGCACCGCAGCAAGGACGCGGCCTTTGAGCGGTTGGTCTTTGGCAAATTGTTCACGCACTTGTTTGAGTACCGGCATGTCTTGTTCGGCCCACTCAATGCGCTTTTGGCCTTTTTCTACCAGTGCCCTGTCGTATGTTGCGTCGGTCATGCGCGAGATTGTAGCATGACGGAGCCCAAGGCAGGAAGTTACTCACCGAAAAAACGACGTGCTTGCCACCTTATTGCATCGGCGACGGTATCGTCTTTGAGGGTGCCTAGTGGAATGGCGCGCTTTTTGGCTTCCAGGGCTCTCATGATATTGAGAGATGGCGCGTAGGCATCAGCAACGCGCTGATTCCCTCTCCGTTTTGCGTATGCATGCATATATTGTAGCTGTTCGACAATTTCCGCCACCAACAATCGCTGTATTGGGTGGCTGCCAAGGGCCTTCTTGTCTCCGCGCACCCAGAGCGCGGCCAGTTCCTCAACTGTTTCTTGTCTTACGCCGATGACTACACGAGGGACATTATTGCGCGTGCCCATAAAGTCACCGCGGGCGTCTTTGAAATACCTAATAGAACCGAGTGCACCGGAATCAATCTCGTTTTTTATCATCTCTAGCTTATCTGCAACCGTAGTCACACCGAAAGTGACATCTACAGCAAGTGCGAGGATGCGCGAACCATCCTCGGGCGAGTACCATTCCGCGACCATGTCTGTCTTGTTTATAAAATCGTCATATCGCGCTGCTTTGAGCGTATGCGCTCCGCCAAGCCACTCACTTAGTTCGGCTTGTTCTAGGATTATTGCCTCGAGGACCTCGGCGATTATTTTTGCATTTTTTACGCGCTGGGACTGTCCTTGTTGGAAGTGTAGAGCGAGCTGAGATGTTTTGTCTGTGTCAGCGTTTACCGCGCTCTCGCCGTACACGCCAACGAATTCTCTCTCACTGATTGAGTAACCCGGATCTGCGAGCAAGGACTCCGCTTTTTTATGCGCCTCCCTCATGCTTGGAGATATTTCATCGCGATGCTCGCGACGCCTGTCTATACTTTGCAGCATCTTATCCTCCTGACTCATAGCAACAGTATAACAGTATTACAAAAAACCACCCGGCTCTCCTTTCGGAAAGCGAGACGCCCCGACTCCGCGAGGTGGCGCCTCGCGGAGTCGGGGCATGAGCGCAAGGCTACTTGGCGAGCACGAGCTCGGTCGGTTTGGTATCAGCGAGCATGAGAGCTAGCTCTGCCTGATTCTTGGGCATGTCTGCAATGTCGATACGGCCAACCACACGAATCTCGACATTCTTGCAGATGCCAAAGACGACCGCTGGGTTCACCCTCTTGCCGCCAAATGAGACGGGGCCAGTGTCGAACAAGACATCGATTTGATTGCGCTTGCGGCTGTGCATCGAGTCGGCGATGACGCGGAGGCCAAGCTTTTCCGAGACGAGCTCGATGCCGCAGGTCTTGTTGGAGGCCGCAGGGACGATCTCGATGACGGTACCGAAGGGCAGCTCGTCGGCAAGGTCGCGCGAACGTGCGGCGACAACATCAGGATCAGAAAAGACGCCGCTCGCAGTGGTGTGTGGGTCGCCATCGGTTTGAGCCTCGACCGCGTTGTACGCCGTCATGCTCACTGTATAGCTGGGATATGTAAGCTCCGCTACGGCGTTTTGCGTATCGGCGAGGGCTATAGGGCCCGCTACGCCTGATAAAGCAAAAACCCCGGTAAGGGCTGTTGAAAGTAGACCCGTCATGCGCTACTCACGCATAATATCACGGGGGTACCCTTGTGTCAATACCCTTTTTGTGGCCTCGTCGGTTATCCCCAGGATAGCCCCAAAGAGCTCTTGCGGTGGTCGGAGAAGCTCAAAACCCGGCGTGGTACCATCTTTTCCGTATGAGCTCAAAGGCCACCCGCGTTCCGCCGCAAGACATCGACATGGAGCGCGCGCTCTTGGGGTCGCTCATGCTCAATCAGGGTGGCATGTACGAGGTGGCCGATTTGCTCGGCATCGATAGTTTCTACTCCCCCAAGCACCGCACGATATTCGACGCAATGCTCTCTTTGCACACCAAGAGCGAGCCAATCGATGTCGTGACGCTCTCGGGCAAGCTTAAAGAACGCAAGCAGCTCGCCGATATCGGCGGCGCCGCATACCTGAACGATCTGGTGGGTACTGCCGCATCCCCTGGCTCGGCGCGACACTATGCAAGCAGCGTACAGGCGAAGCACGTTTTGCGCAGCCTCATCGACGCAGCGGCAAAGATAGGCGAGCTCGGTTTCGACGAAGAGCGCGAGATAGAGCAAGTGCTCGACGAGGCGCAGCAGGCGGTCTTTGCCGTCACACAGT